>JAHEBB010000313.1 GCA_024642575.1 Trueperaceae bacterium
ACTTCATCACGCGGCTGACCCTTAAAACCCTCAATGCGTTCAATTAACATTTCAATGGCACGTTTACCCATCTCATAAGCAGGTTGCGCTACTACAGCTATAAAGGGTTTATATATAGCAAAGAAATACTCATCTATATTATCAAAACAAGCAATTTTGACATCCGTTTTAAGCCATAAGCCTTTTTCTTGCAAAGCCTTTATAGCTCCTACTGCAACACGGTTATTGGCTGCAATTAAGGTTTTAGGGCCTTTGCCTTTTTCGTAAAGCTGCATAGTAATTTCATAGCCACTTGCTTCGTCATAGCGACCCAAATAAACTTCAGGCTCGAGCCCAGCCTCTTCTATAACATCACGGTAACCTTTAAGCCGCTGCTCGAGCGTTGAAACCCCCTTGAGTCCGCCAATAAAGGCAATATCTTTATACCCTTGCTTTAAAAGATACTGTGTGAGCATACGCCCACCTTGCAAAGAGTCACCTCGCACCGTGTCAAAAGGACTTTTTTTAATCTGTCGATCTATTAAAACCACAGGGATGTTATAGTTCGCCAAAGCGCTTAGCCCACTTCCTTCAGGGGCAGGTGCAACCAGCACACCATCAACACGACGTTTAACTAGGGAATCAAGATAGTTACGTTCTTTATTAGGTTCTTCGTCAGTATTGCCAACAAACATAGTGTAGCCCCGACCTTGGGCAAGATCCTCGGCGCCTCTGGTAATAGCCGTAAAAAAGGGATTATTAATGTCGGGCAAAATTAAAGCCAGGGTGCTCGAGCGCCCCTTAAGCAAAGTTACAGCCGCGGCATTGGGCACATAGGCAAGCTGCTCAACAGCTTGCCTAACTTTTTCACTGGTTATCGCTGCAAGCTTATCTGGCTGATTAAAGTAACGCGAAACTGTCATGGTGCTAACACCCGCCAGTTCTGCCACTTCAATAATATTGCTTGGTCGCTTAATTGACACTTTTTATCCTGACTACCTTAGCTAGTCTAAAATCTTATAGCACAGCTTATTTTAAAATAGCATTCCAACGTCTCAACAAAGAGGCTTTTTGCCACTGATATCTATCTGCGCGAAGTTACAGCGCTTAATCACTCGAGCTTAAGCGCTATGGCCAATTCAGATAGGTTTTGCCCAAGCTCTACTTTAAGATCAGCGCCTTGAACTTCACTTACCAGGGGTTTAGCTTGCCCCAGTAAGCTAACCCGCCTAGGCTTTAAGCCCATATCTTTTAGCGTCAGGCTCGAGCCTTTAACTTGCCCCAGTACAATGGCATAAACCGCGTCTCCTTTTTTGCTAAAGCGAACGTCTAAACCCTCACTGGTTTTACCCTCGGCACGCTGCCAGGGTCTAGTGCCAAAAAGCGCTTCACCATTAACTTTAAGCCAAGCGCCAAACTCTAAAAGCGGCTTTTGCTGATACTCAGGAATGCTGCCATCAGCGCGTGGCCCAATACCAATTAAAAGATTGCCATTTTTGCTCACAATATCGCTAAAGGAATAAATAAGCTCTTTAGCGCTCAAGGTGTTCTTTTCATTCTCGAGCTGATTGTAGCTAAATGACATGCCAATACCGCGACACATCTCAAACTTTGTTTGCTGAATTTCAGGGTAAATAACGTATTCGGGTGTTATAAAATCATAATGGCAAGTGGGGGCTTCAAAGAGCAATTCAACACTGTTTTCTTGCCCTGCCAGTTGGGTTTTTAAAGCGGCAAGTCCTGCCTCGTCTTGGGGCACTTCAATTTGTGTCCAGCGGTCATTGATTACACCATGTGGCACACTGTTGTAATAATGCGCAAAAAGTTTATTGGTATCAGTACCCGCAGGGTAACCTATATCATTCCACAAAATATCTGGTTTATACCTATCAGTAAGTTCAAGTATGTGTTTGTTGGCGTAGTCAGTGTATTCGGCACTTTGACCACGGTTTAGGGTAAAGGCAAAGACAGAGTCTGTAGGATGATGAAGATAGGTCCAGTCGAGTACACCCGAGTAGTAAAGCCCCATCTTTAAACCTGCGGCTCTGCTTGCCTCAGTAATTTCAGCCACCAAATCTCGACTAGATTGATAAGCACCCACTCGAGTATTAGGGTGTTTACTTGGCCACAAAAGATAGCCATCGTGATGCTTGGTCGTTAGTACAGCATATTTTGCACCAACATCTGCAAAAAAGCTGGCCCAATCATTTGCCTTCATCTGAGCGGCGGCTTCTTCAAATTTTGGCTGAAAATCTGAATAGGCAAAGTCTTCACCGTAATTTTCAACATGGTATTGCCAAGTTGGGTAATCTTTGAATTGCATGGTGTTTAAATACCACTCAGCATAAGGGTTTTGCCGCATCGCCTTAAAGCCTTCTTGCTTAAAAAGCGTCATGATATCAGTATCGCTGTAAGGCGCGTAACCTGGCACGCTGTATAAACCCCAGTGAATAAAAATTCCTAGCTTGGCGTCGTGATACCAGTCAGGAGCGCTATGCGCACGAATAGACTCATCAGTTGCTTTGTATAGTATTTTGACCAGCCTCCTTTGTTACATCCTTTATTAACACAAAATACCCTCTGCCCAACTTAGCGTTTAAGCGTAAGAAAGCTCGAGCATTTGGTGCCCCAACAATTTTGCCAACTTAACGTGCGTTCTTCCAGCTTTGTTACGGAACTCGAGCGTTTCTCCTGTGGGTACACTTTTTATCTGCTTAATCTTTTTAGGCAAGTTCAGGCTAAGGTTTATGTCATAAACAGGAATCACATCTTCTATCGTGTCAAAGTCTTTGGCGCGGCGCTCAGGAATGTAGTGCAGCAAATGAAGCACATAACGCTTTTCGGCTGCTTGTTCATTAAGAGCAACATTCAAAGTGGAGAAACTATCGTGTTTGACCAGTGGCTCAGCCAAAACAAGCGCTAAAGCGTTTAAGAAAAGCTGTTTGCACCATCTAGGGGCATTTTGGCGATACTGGGTAAAAATAGGATGCGCAAAGTAAACGCTATTGCCATTTTGCGTAATCGCAGGCGTGCTCTTTTTGCCTGAGCTTGGGCTTTGTCTATGTGAGCAAAAGTGCTCATAGGTTCTATCAAAGGTCGAGGCGTGTCCATCGGCTAAGACCTTTGTGCCAGCCTTGGCTTTAACAGGCATGCCCTTGGTGTACATTACATACTCAGTATCTACAATGCCGTTTTCTTTTAGCTCTACAGGTCTTAAATACTCGCAGTAATCACCCCTTTGAAAAACCACACCCCGCATTTCAGGTGCGTCACCTTTTGTTAAACTTACGCCCAACTGTGGCAAAACAAAAGCGTCACGTTCTGCGTTCATACCTGAAGCAAACGAAGCTATTAGCGCGCCACCCTGTTTTGAAAAAGCATTAAGTTTTTTAGCTAGGGCAGTATCTAGCGAAATATCATCAGGAAGGATAATTACTTTGTAGTTTGAGAAATCGGACTCAGCATCTAAGATATTAAACTGCTGAGCACTTTCTTCTAGCATTCTTGTAACGCCTTCTAAACCTAAAGTAGGGTCGCGTTCAATAGGGTCAAGTGCCTCAGGGGTAAACACACCAATATCACAAACGGCCTGAGCGCCCTTGCACCAGGCTTCTTTTTTAGCAACCTCAGCATAGACATTGCCAATCAAGTCATAAGCGGCTTTATCTAGCGTGCCATCGGGGTTCATTTGGTCGCCAATTTCGCACTTGCTGCCAAGTGCCAACATACGAAAACACTCAAACTCTAAGGCCGCCTGATTTTTATAACTATGAAAGTCACCCCAGGCCGTGTGAAACTTACCCGTGTGCGACACACAATCTACGCCCAGCGTGCGGGCATAGCGCATGGTGATAGGAAAATGCAAATAGCCCCAGTGACCACTGGGTAAACTTTCCAATTCAAAATGGTCATAAGCAGCTTTGACAGAACGATGCCTTGGCCCTACGTGCCCGCCATTATAAAAGTTAGCCGTTTCAGGGCTAATGGCTTTTACAAAGGCGCTCATGTCGGTTTTAAATTCATTGATGATATCTAGACCAAAAGCCCTACGAGCTTCCGCATCGCTGGGGTCAAGCCCGCGCGCTGCCATTTGCTCTTTTGACCAGCGCGACGAGTCTTCAAGCGGTTTAACAATGTCAAAAAAGATGCCGTCGGTAGGCAAGGTTTCTAAAACTTCTTTGGTGTGCGCCTTCAAAAACTCAAGATAAGGTGAATTTACCAGCAAGTTTTTATAAAACCCAGCTTCATAAGGCGGTGTTCCAGCAATGCGCCCATCCTTTTCAATATGCAACCACTCAGGGTGGCGCTCGCTGGTGTAATAATCCCACTGCACAGTTATATAAACAGGCACACGAATACCACGGGCGTGACAGGCTTCGATTTGCTCTTTTAAAAGGTTCTTGTTTTTTAAATGCGGATGAATGCGCTCAGGGAAAAGCTTACTGTCATAGTAAAGCCAACCATGATGGCAACGTGCAAAACAGGTGATCGAATCAACATGGGCTTTAACAAGCGTATCAGCAAATTCTTCGGCGTCAAACTTGGCAGCGATGCCTTTAATTTTTTCACTGGTATGAAAGTCTAAATGGATTTGGCGAAAGGGTAAAAACTCTTTATGGGTCATACTTTCTCCTAAGAAATGTCTAAGCTAGCTACTTAAGAAATAGTTCAATTACAGGCACAGTTACCTCTGGCTTAGCCACGGGAAGCTCGAGCGTTAGTGTTCCTGCTTGCCCAGCCATACTGGTATTTTGCGCTTCGGCATGAGGGTCAACTTCAATCATCTTGACTTCTGAAGCATCATGTAAAAACTGGGCATAATCAACTTTGCCGGCAAAGCCTTCCAGGTGCACATGTCTAAACGGATAGGCAAACAAATGCAGATAAAGCTTTTTGCCGTTTTGGGTAAAGCGGCAATCTACTGGAGGCGTAAATTCACTTTGGGTGCAGCCATAAATCGAGCGACTATGCTGATGCATCCACTTACCCATGCCTGCTAAACGGTCAAGAGCACGAGCGTCAAATTCACCACGCCCAGTTGGCCCTACATTTAAGAGCAGGTTTCCGCCTTTACTAACGGTATCTATGAGCATATGGATAAGCTGCTCGACACTTTTCCAGCTTGTTTCGTCACGGTGATAACCCCAGGAACCGCTAAAGGTCTGACATGCCTCCCATACAACAGGCTCACCGTCAACCATTAACCAAGACTGGGGCTGATACTGCTCAGGTGTTTTAATATCCCAGCCTTCGGGCAAGTCTAAACGGTCATTAAGAATAATATTTGGTTTTAGCTTGCGAATCATTTTTAAGAGTTTTTCACTCTGCCAGTCATCTTTACCTTTGCCAATCCAGGTTGCTGGTCGCCCATGTTTACCCGCGGGATAGCTAAAGTCAAACCACATAATCTCTAAGTCATAGCGCTCGAGCAGTTCCTTGGTCTGACCATGCAAATAGGCTGCATATTTTTTTATATCTCTTGTTTCATTGAGCTTAGCCCTGTCAGGGTGGTTACGCATAGAATGCAAATCATCTATGGGAAACTCGGGGTGATGCCAATCAATGATTGAGTGGTAAGCACCTAAACGTAAACCCTGGTTTTTAAAAGCGCTTAACATAGGCGTTAGCAAATCTTTGCCATAAGGGGTATTTGTGGCCTTGTAATCGGTTAACTTGCTATCCCAAAGACAAAAACCATCATGGTGTTTGGTCGTTACCACCATATACTTCATACCAGCTTTTGCCGCGGCCTCTGCCCACTGTTCTGGGTTATAGAGATCAGGGTTAAAGTAGCGAAAATACTTGTCATAGCTTTCATCTGGAATTTGCTCAATTTGTTTTATCCACTCATGGCGTGCAGGCAAGGCGTATAAGCCCCAGTGAATAAACATGCCAAAGCGGTCATCGGTAAACCAGCTCGTGTCACCTGCTGTGGGTTTAGGGTTTAACATAGTTTCTTACCTCCATAAATATGATCTTGTTTTTGATTAAAGAGATTTGTCTACCAAGCATAAGCTTCGGGCGCAGGCTTGATTCGTAAAGGTCGCCCTTTATTAATGTCAAAGATCTTGTCGAGTTTTTCTAGTACCTTAGGCTCGAGCGTTAACTCAGCTGCTCGTTCAATGTTCTCTAAGTGACCTAGCGTCCTGACACCCACAATGGCAGATGTCACCGCTTCGTTATGCAGAGTCCAGGCAGTTGCAACGATAGGCTCTTTTTCTCCTAGTTCGCCGCAAAGGTTGGAAAAATCTTCAAACATCTGATTCTGACTCATGTCAAAACCATACTCACCTTCAACTTGAGCAGTTCTCGAGCCTTTAGCCACTTTTCGTTTACCTGCCAGTAAGCCCCCTGCAAGGGGCATATAAGGAATCACCCCGATGCCCATATCTTTAGCCGCAGGCAGTAGCTCGAGCTCAGGGTAGCGGCAAAGCAAGTTGTACATGGTCTGTT
>JAHEBB010000314.1 GCA_024642575.1 Trueperaceae bacterium
GAAGGTATTCTTGTTAGAAAGATTTAAAACCGCGAAAACCTTAAGATAAGCTCAAAAATAAAGTTTTTTAGTAAACTTATACACGTAAAATCTCTAAAACGATGGTTTCTAGAGACCATAACCCTTTAGATTGTTTTGATGATCAATAAGTGTAGTAAAAGCGCAAAAAGCTGCCATCATTTGGCAAAAGTGACAAAACTACTAATTGGGTTAAGATAAGTAATTAGATATTAGGAGTTTTAAATGAAAGAACTTAGCCAGCAAGCGAAGTACTGGTTCGAGACAAGCATGGTCTGGATGGATGAACTCTGGGATGATGAAGTAGGGCTTTTTGCTACCGTTGATGGCTCAGATCATTCGATAAGAAATACCATCTGGTATGCTTTCGGACTCTTATATCAAGGTAAACCTGAGCGTGCTTATAAAGCCATTGAGGCAGTTTTAAAGTATCAATATGATACTCCTGGAACGGTTTATCATGGCACCTTTAAGCGTTCTCCTGTTGAGCCTGACCCTCCAGAAAACCCCACCGAATGGAGAACCTACGACCCTAATTGGCGAGAATTTATCTGCACTGTATTTCTACTCATGATGAAAGAATTTGACCTTCCTGAAGCTCTAAAAACCAAGCTCTGGCTAGCTATAGAAAAAGCTGCTACAGGGGCTTATACAAGAAATGTAAGTTCTGCCTATACCAATATTGCGCTGATGAGCGCTTTACTCTTAGACCATGCAGGTAAGGAACTTAAAAAGACTGCCTGGCGTGAGCGTGCAGAAACGATGGCGCAAGACATTTTTGCCCTCTATTCTGCTAACAATAATTTCTGGGAATATAACTCGCCAACCTACTATGGAACGGATCTTTACGCTTTAACGCTTTGGCGTGACTACGGTTTGACAGAGACGTTTCAAGCTTTGGGAAGCCAGATGGAAGCGGGGCTGTGGCGAGATATTGCCAAGTTTTATCATGCCGACTTGAAAAATCTTTGTGGGCCCTTTGACCGAAGTTATGGTATGGATATGACGGAATATTTGGCGCTGGTTGGTCTCTATATTGCCCTGGCTTTAGACCCAAAAGACGCACCTTTACCTGATACCACAAAACCATTTGGGCATGCCCATGACTTTATGTTTGCGCCTCTGGTGTGTTTGTTAGGTACGAATATTCCTAATGAAGTGCTGCCCCATTTGCAAACGTTTCAGGGTGAAAGACAGCTCGAGCGCATTATTGAACCTGGTCGCGTAGCAACTGCTTTTTTAGGCAAAACCTTTATGCTTGGTGCAGAGACGATTCACCCGAGTAGATTACCCAATAGCCAGTTTCATCCGGCAACGGCACACTGGCAGGTCCGTGGTAACTGTGCCTGGTTACGTCTTCGCTGTGATGAAAATGTCGCCGTTCGGGTTGAAGCAAGAACCATGACCTTCACTTGCCCTGAAGCAAGACGTTTGCGTTTTGAAGTTGTTGCGCCAGAGCTCGAGCGTGCCGAAATGGCACCAGGCCATTGGCATTTGCCTGGATTAGAGATTACCTTTGCCGAGCAAGAGGTCAGAGTTTCAAGGGATAAGAGCTTATGGCTCGAGCTTGACGTTCCTGCCGGGGATTTTGTCTTGAACTTTGCGGAAAAAGCCACATAAAACTATAAACTCTGTAAAAAAGTAAGCAATCAGCTGGCTTTTGTGACACATCTAATGACCAAATTGCTCAAGAATTGGTTAAGCTATAAAGGTGCTTGCTCTTGAGCTAGATATACACTATGCCACGCGGGTATTGCTGGATCTGCTAGCAACCCCCTCGCCCACAGGTTTTACTGATAAGGCTCTTAATAAGGTAGAAGCCTATCTTCTTGAGCTTGGCGTTGCCAGTTATCGTACGCCAAAGGGTGCCCTTGTCTGGACGCTGCCAGGCAAGAAAACTGAGGCAAGAGCTGTTATTTCGCACATTGATACGCTCGGGGCCATGGTCAAAGAAATCAAGGAAAAAGGACGTTTGCGTCTGAGTCGCGTGGGGGGGTACGACTGGGCAAGCATAGAAGGTGCTAGCTGTGTGCTGCACACGTTTGAAGGTAAGGAAATTACCGCAACTGTTCTTAATACCAAACAATCAACCCATATTTTTGGGCCAGAACTTGCTAAGCTCGAGCGTACCGATCAAACCATAGAACTTAGGCTTGATGCCGAGGTAAAAACCTGTTATGAGGTTTCAGCTCTAGGGGTTGAAGTTGGTAATTTCGTTTCCTTTGATTCCCAACCCACCTTGACTGAAACGGGTTTCATTAAGGGGCGGCATCTTGACAATAAAGCTTCGGTTGCCATTTCTTTACTAGTGACTAAGGCTATGGTCGAGGCAAATATGCAACCCAGCCACGACACGCATTTTTTTGTTTCAAACTACGAAGAAGTAGGGCACGGCGCTGCAGCAGGCATACCAGAGGGAGCGACTGAGCTTTTATGTCTGGATATGGCAGCAGTAGGTGAGGGGCAAACCTCAGATGAATGCTGCGTGACGCTCTGTGTCAAAGACTCGAGCGGTCCCTATGACTACCAAATGAATCAAGAATTAAGGACCCTTGCCAAGCGCAACGGCATTTCCTTAAAGTCTGATATTTACCCTTATTATGGCTCGGACGCTTCGGCTGCCTGGCGTGCAGGGGGGAGCTACAGAGCTGCCTTAATTGGCCCAGGCGTAGACGCTTCGCATGCCTATGAACGCACCCATCAAAAAGCCATTAATGCCACAGCCAGGCTCCTTATGGCCTATTTAAGCTCTGATTAAACTATAAAGCCTTAACGAGCAACCCTTTCAAGTAAAAACTTTCTGGGATGGCTAATTTGATCGGATGATCTGGGCTTTGCATTAAAAAGTCCAGGACTTGTACGTCTCGCTCGGCATCAAGCGCTGCGTCAGAAACGATTTTTTGAAACAAATCCTGTTTCATAAGCCCTGAACAAGAAAAGGTAAAAAGTAGGCCACCAGGACGCAGCAAATGAAAGGCGAGGCGGTTAATATCCTTATAACCTCGACTTGCCTTGGCTAAGTGAGCTTGGGATTCGGCAAATTTGGGCGGGTCTAAAACAATAAGATCAAAGCTTGTTCCTTCTTTTTGGTAGTTGCGTAGCTGTTTAAAAACGTCGGCTTTTTGATTTGTGTAGCGCGCTGCTGCAAAACCGTTGAGGTCACAATTTTTGTTCATGACCTCAATGAGCCCAGCAACATCTTCAAGATTGGTGACATGGCTAGCGCCACCTTTTAATGCAGCCAGTCCAAAACCCCCTGTATAGGCAAAGCAATTGAGCACATCAGCATTTTGACTATGCTCGAGCACCCGTTGACGGTTTTTACGCTGATCCAGATAAAACCCAGTTTTATGCCCTTCTTTGACATCTACCAGAAATTTAAGACCTTGTTCGTTTATTTCAATAAAGTCATCAGGCTCTTTACCCCAAAGAAGCTGACGGAGAGGCTCGAGCCCTTCTTTCTTGCGCACATTTGCATCAGAGCGCTCATAAATGCTCTTTATGCCTTTTATAGTTTGAAGCTCTTTGACAATGCTTGCTTTCCAGTACTCCACACCACTACTTAAAAACTGACATACCAGCGTGTCAGTGTAACGATCAACGGTGAGCCCGGGCAGACCATCAGATTCAGCGGCAATCAGGCGGTAGGCATTGCTTTGAGATGTGATATCTAAGGAGTCGCGTAAGCTAAGGGCTGCGTGAATACGTTGTTTGAAAAAGGCTTCGTCAATGATTTCATCGGCAAAGCTCCAAATGCGTAAACGAATTTGAGAATGGGGTGAGTAGGCACCACGACCCAAAAAGCTGCCATCTGAAGAAATAACATCAAGGGTTTCGCCGTTTTTTGGTTTGCCCTCTAGCTGTTTAACTGCGCCTGAAAAGACCCAGGGATGTTTGCGTAACAGGGAGCGTTCACGACCTGATTTTAAAATAAGTTTGTTCACACTAGGCTAACTTTAACAGGATTCATCATCATCCTTTCTATCTTTAGTCGGGTGTTATGCTTTCATTGAAAGGAATAACCTTGCCAGCCGATTTTTTATTTGTTGAAAGAGCTATGACAGACGCGGAATACGCTCAAGAAATTGAGGGCTTTAATGTTCATGGGCAAGAACATGGTAACCCCGTAGAAGTTGCAGAGCGATTTGGTTTTGTGGTGCTAAGAGAAAATGCTTTTATAGGCGCGTCTAGCGGCTTAGCTTATAAATCAGAACAAGGCTATGCAAACTGGTTTTATCTGTCTGATTTGTATGTTGAAAAAGCATACCGAGGTCAGGGGTTAGGGGGTAAGTTGCTGTTTAAGCTCGAGCGCAAAGTCGCATCACTGGGCATGAGTCATATCTGGACCTGGACAGCAGGCTATGACGGTTATGGTTTTTACTTGAAACAAGGCTATGAAATCTTTGCTGAGTTTGAAAACTGGTATCACAGTGGTCACAGCCGAGTCGGAATGCGTAAAGCTTTGTAGCCTAGCTTTTGACCTTCTCCTCATACCACTCTTTAAACGAGCTTAAGCCTTGCTGATACATAGCGCGCCGCCTATCGGCTTTGCCCATGCCTTTTTTCTTTTCAATGTTCGGTACAAGACCCCAATTGGCATTCATAGGTTGAAAGTTATCACTTTGGGCGCTGCTTAAATAGTGCACCAAACCACCAAGCATACTGTCTTCAGGAGGCAAGAGAGGTTCTAAGCCAAGTGCTTGTCTTGCCGCATTGCTACCAGCGAGCCAACCTGTTGCCGATGATTCCAGATAGCCTTCTGTACCCGCCAAAACACCTGCCACAAATAACTGAGGATGCTCGCGCACATTGAGTATGGGGTTAAGTAATTTTGGCGCATTTAAATAGGTGTTACGGTGCATAACGCCGTAGCGCACAATGTCAGCATTTTCTAAACCAGGCATAAGCTGAATAAGCGTTTTTTGATCGCCCCATTTGAGTCCGGTTTGAAAACCGACCAGCGACCACATTTGCCCTCTGACATCTTCTTGTCTGAGTTGGGCTACTGCAAAAAAACGCTTACCTGTTTCTGGGTGCTCGAGCCCGACGGGCTTCATAGGGCCAAACCTTGGCGTGTCATAACCGCGCCGCGCAATTTCCTCTATGGGCATGCAGCCCTCAAAAAACTCGAGCTTTTCCCAATCATGAGGGCTATGGCTTCTTGCTTCGCCTAGCGCTGCAAACCAGCCGTCATATTGCTCTTTAGTAAAGGGCACATTCAGATAATCTGCGGCTTGCTCATAGCGACCTTTTCGGTAAACCACTGACATATCGATACTATCTGCGGCAATCACAGGTGCAGCTGCATCATAAAACCCTAAAAACTCTGTTCCTAAGGTTTTTTGCAAAGATGTTGCTAAAGCTTCAGAGGTTAACGGCCCCGAAGCAATCACCACAATACCTTCAGGAATGTCAGTCAATTCTTCCTGATGAACCTTTATATTAGGATGTTCTTTTAAGGTTTGCGTTACTAAGTTGCCAAATTGCTCACGGTCAACCGCGAGTGCGCCTCCTGCTGGTATGCGGGTTGCCTGCGCTGAGCGCATAATAAGCCCACCTGCCAGGAGCATTTCTGCTTGAAGGAGTCCTTTGGCATTGGTGTCACCCTCGCCGCCTAAACTATTAGAGCAAACCAGTTCAGCAAAGCGGTCGGTGTGGTGAGCAGGGGTCATCTTTTTGGGGCGCATTTCATAAAGATCAACCATGACCCCAAGCTCTGCTGCTGCGAGAGCAGCGTCACTACCTGCCATACCAGCGCCAATAACAGTGATGTTTTTCGTCACGCCCATTACTCTAACAGGGATTAAGCTAAGAAAAAGTATGCCTCAAATTTTCCACCTTTTCAGAGACAAACAGCCTTAAGCAAAACCAGTGGATGAAAAGCTATTTGTTTTGCTTGATCTTCACCCTGACTGCAAAAGTTTGTGGCAGGATTCAATCATAGTTATCTACTGAGCTAAAAAATAGGAAAACTCATAATTTGAGCTAAAAATAAGGAATATGTAAGAAAACTGTCACAGTTAAAAAGTCATAATGAGGGTGGTTGAACACTATGGATAACGTCTTTTTGCTACCAGAAACCTATACGGATATCGAGCTCCATGCAGGCCAGCATGGAAAGTTTGGTCAAGAGTTGGTATATACCAGTCTGGCCAAAACGAGTTATGGTGAATTAATCGAAGGCTTTCTTAGTGAAGGTCAAGCTATTACGATTTTGCCAGCTAATCAATATGAGGGAATGATAGATATATTTTTCTTTATTGATGGCGATTTGCTAATGCACGCTGGTAAACATTCCAGGTTGCTTAAACCCCAAATGCTCATATCTTCGGATAGCTTTGATGTTTCCGTAAAGATAGAAGCTCGTTCAAAAGCTAGATATATTCATTTTCAAGCTCCTCCCTGGTTGCAAA
>JAHEBB010000315.1 GCA_024642575.1 Trueperaceae bacterium
AACCAGCTTTGCCAGGGTTTAATACCAAGTACATGTCATAATCAAGTGAAATACACAACTATGAGGCGTTCATATATAGAAAGTAGAGAAAATTGGGCTTGTCTCAATAACATGGCTTATTTGCATCTTGTCTTAATTTTGCAAGCGTCCATGCCAGATATAGGTCCAAAATGCTTTTACCGGCAAGCCTCTTTTCGCTGCTCGAATATTTCAGTATTCAATCAACACGATTTGCAGGTGAACCAGAATATTGGGCCAACGCCAGTCATGACTAAAGTTATAAACAGGCTCGAGCGCTCAGGGCTTATTTAAGTTCTAGGAACAGGTTAAAAAAAACAGCTAAAACCAACTTAAAAAACGATAAGCTTAAGACGCTATGCTAGATCATCAAGGTTCCAGGAAGGGTCAAGAATATGAATACTCAGCTAAGCCAGGCTCAAATAGCTAGCTATCAAGCAAACGGATTTATTGTTATTGAAGACTTCTTAAATGCTCAAGAGCTCGAGCATTGGCGCAAGGTTGTAACCGAGGCAATTGCCAGCCGAGGTAAGACCAAACTTGCAGGTCGTGAAGGTCAGGAAAAATGGCAAGAAGGCGATGGTTACTATGACCGCGTTTTTGTCCAGCGTATTAACTTGTGGCAAGATAATTCAGCCATGCGTGAACTTATGCTTGATGCACGTTTGGGCAAAATGGCAGCAGATTTAGCTGGCGTAGAGGGCATACGTATCTGGCATGATCAAGCCCTTATTAAACAGGCCTGGGGTAACCCAACAGGTTGGCATCTTGATAATCCATATTGGTCGTTTTTCTCACAACAAGCCATAAGTATCTGGGTTGCCCTAGATGATGTCACGTTGGAAAATGGTTGCTTATACTTTGTCCCTGGAACCCATAAAACCGCCAGCTATACCAATGTCAATATTGGTCAGAATATTGGGGATTTGTTCCTTGCTTACCCTGATTGGTCAACACTTAACGCAATTTCCGCCCCTATGAAAGCAGGCTCTTGCTCGTTTCATAATGGCCTGGTAGCGCATGGTGCAGGTGCCAATATGACGCCAGGATCACGCCGCGCCATGACCTGTGCTTATATGCCTGAGGGCTCAAGGTTTAATGGCAAAGCCAATGTTTTACCGCAAAGCTATCTCGATACTTTAAAAGAAGGTGATTTGCTTAATAACGATGAGCAAAATCCTCTAATTTATAGCTCGACTAAGGCTTAGGGGTTAAGAGCCTGAATCGCTCGAGCCAGTCATTGGCCAACGATTACGTAACTCCCCCCTTGGCTACAAGATAAATGGGTTTCACCACCTGCTTGCTCTATAGACCAATTAGAACCCACCTTCTCGGGCTGCCCCTGCTCCCAGAGTATCTGAGAATTAACTTCAATACGCTTTGCTGCCCTAGGTAAAACAATTTCTACGGCAACCGCTTCAGGCGCTTTAACGCTAAGTTTAAACTGATTTTCATGTCGCTCCCAAGCCACTTCGATGTGACCCTGTGGGCTAGGAACTGTGCCACGTGCCCACTTCAAATCACAGGGCTTTGGGGCGATTAAAACTTTGCTAAAGCCCTCAGCCGCTGGGAAAATGCCTAGTACATAGGTTGAAAGATCATACGTGGGTGTCGTAGACCAGGCGTGGCATTGTGACGCTAAAGGACTCCAGATTTCCCAGATAGTCGTACTTCCAGTAGCAATGATAGCTCCCCAACGTTCCCGAATATTGGTTAAAAACTGCTCCGTATAACCCGCTTTGATTAAACCTCGGTGCAGATGATGGGCACAAAAAGGTTGGGCTAGTACCACGTCATGCGCTTCGTCAAAACTGACTTCTTCGGGTAAAGGGCGCATGGCCGCTGTTAATTTGACTCGAGCTGGGTCGGTTATATAGCTAATAAGTCGTTCTTGGCGCTCTATTGGAACAATGCCATAAGCTAGGCAAAGTCCATTGGTCTGCTGTGAAACACGCTGACTCTGTACGCCTTTAACGCGCCCGTCAACATAAACGCCACGCTTTTCATCCCAAAGGTGCAGGTTGATCGAAGCTTTAATTTCATTTGCCTGTTCGCGCCAGGTTTTTGCACGACCAGCTAAGCCATAGATTTCAGCTAGCTGGGCGCTTATTTCTAAGGTATGTGCAAATTGGGCATTAAGGGCCGTACACTCGCCCCGTTTATCTAGCTCTGCCCAATCAATAAATATCCAGTGGGGCGGCTCATTAAGCAGGCCATCCGCATCTAAAAAGCGCTCAAACCAGGCAATTACCCGCTCAACCCCAGGAAAAAGTTCGGTTACGATCTCTGTATCCCCAGTGTAGCGGACGTATTCCCGAATCGCCATAAGCCAGTAAAGGGCGTAATCTGTAATTGCAGTTTTAGCCCAGGCTGCCATATCGCTGGGGGTAGAGGTCTGCGTCATGCCGTCAGCACGCTGCGACTGCTGTACCTGACGTAGAAATTTTGCACTCAGGTCGCGGTCACCAAAAGACATAAAATTAACCAGCATCTCTACATAAGTGTCACCAACAAACTGGCGCTGTTCTCGTTGCGGGCAATCTTCAAAACCATCATGCATGCATAGCTGTAGCGTATTTACGCCAGCCTGCCATATCTTATTGAGTAACTCATCAGAACATTCAAATGAACCCTCTTGAGTACTGGGATAGCAGGTAAAGTTAAGGCTTAGATCATGAATGATTAAACCTTCCTGGGCATTACGAATGGTTAATTGCAGATAGCGAAACCCTGTCCACTCAAAACGTTCCCAGGTTTGCTGACCCGCTCTGGTTATGACCCTATCAATATTTTCGGAGGTAAGAAAAGTATGTGCACGGGGCTCGATATGATCAGCTTGTAAGCGCTCTGAACAACCAATATCAATAATCGCGCCTGCTGGTGCCGTAAGGGTAAAAACGGGGCGCCCTGTAACGGTACCCCCAAAATCTAAGACGATAGCAACGGCTTTCCCTGGCACAGTGTGAAAGGTGCTTTTCCCTTTACTCGTAAGCACATTGTCAATCTCATCGACCTGGCAGTTCTCTAAATCATAGAGAGTTTCCGCACCAATTTGCTGAGGTAGACTTAGCATATTGGGCACTTCGTTTACTTCAGCGCAGCGGTGCAGTGCCAAAGCATATTGAGACCTTTCTAACAAATGGGGAATATCGCGCGCTACCATAGTGGGAAAAGGTCGCACCATAGGGGTGCGCGGGCGAGCAGGCTCAAGGAGTAAAGCAGCATTTTTCCAGGAAGAATCATCAAACTCGAGCCCTTGCCAGTCGATTGGAGCCAGCCGCGCATCATAAACTTCAACAAAGCCCACTGCCCCTGCTGAGGTATCTTGCTGCCAGGCACTAGACTCTAAGTACCGCCAGGATGCATCACTATCAACGGCGAGTATTTGCTTGCCTATATGCAAATCTGCTTGAACAAAAATGCCCCCACAACCAAAGCGCTGGGCATGTTCGTGGCGGGGCAATTGATACCAGGCCATGGCTTGCCCATAGCTATGACCCAGTACCGCAATCACATTAGTGCCTGCTTGCAAATGGGGCGCTATGTCATAGCTATCATAATATTGGAAAGCTGGGTCACACCGAGCTGGGCCGCGCCCAATAAACTGTCCATTAACAAATAATTGATAACGACCATCAGCCGAAATATGAATGATGGCTTTAGCTACCTTTGAAGCTAAGTCGAAGGTTTTGCGGAAGTAAACAAAACGATTTTGGTCTTCTTTTGCAGAACGACCTGGCCCAAACGTAAGGGCTAATCCAACGTCTGTTAAAGTCGGACGCTCACGCCAAATCCATTCGGCACGGCGACTTGACATTTGAATAGTCGAATATGTAGTCATAAACTAGGATTACCTTTCATTAATAAGGGTTGCTGATCCTAGTTTAACTCATCAAGACGTCTCTAAAAATTTAATGGCCTGAGACTTTACCTTTAGCAGCGCTCGAGCCCCTATTATCTACATTTGCCAGTATCACTTTTGCTTTGCAGTCTCTTCCAATAAAATCATCTATGACCCTTTAAACCTCTTACGGGTTCCAATAACACACTCTATTAAACCCTGGAGAACTTAGCAGGTATAAGTTGCCTAAACGCCAAACAAACTATGGCGAGTTTTAAGTGCACGTTCGAGTAGCCCTTGATCCCCTGACTGCTCTGCAAGTTCAATCGCTTCATTAATAGCTGTGAAAGCGTCCTCAGAAGCGCCTGTGTCAGCATACAGTTTTGCAATCGCCTCGAGCCCACGCATTAGTGTCCAATTGTCTCCTGTTTGTCGGCAACGCTCGAGACAGCTATGTAAGCAAGTCAAGGCCTTATCGAGCTCTTTTAAATCATGAAAAACCTGCCCCTTAATAAGAAGCGCATGACTAATCAGCGAAACATCGCCAATGATTTCCTGTAACCTAAGACTTTCCTCTAGCATGGCTAGAGCTTTTTGAGGCATGGCCATCTTTCTATGGTTGTTGGCAAGATTATTAAGCAAATGACTGATCATGCGCTTATTGCCACTTGCTCTAAAAAGCTCGAGACTTTGCTCGTAGAACAGATTTTGTTCATCTAGTTCGTAAGCGTCCATACCGAGGTTAAGCAGAGTAATGCCTTCACCGTAACGATCACCGACCTGTTTAAATAAAGCTAGACTTTCAAGGTTTAAACGGTGGGCTTCTTGGGTTTTTCCCAGATAATTAAGTACAGTCGCCAAACTGGACGCGCTTTTTGCCCGACTCAGTGCGTCATCTAAGTCGTTATAAAGATTTATGGCGGCTTCGTAGTAGGTTTGAGCGTGGTTGTAGTCAGCCTGTTCAACATAAAAAGTGCCAAGCAAATGTAGAGCATGGGCAAGATTTTGCCGATTTGTACTTTTCTCGGCAAGCTCGAGCGCCATTTTATAGTGTAAATAAGCCCGCTCAAAATCACTCTCGTTAAGCTGAGCAATGCGACCCAGCCCCAAGAGCGCTCCGACTTGTAGGTCTAGATTTTGAACCCCTTGCGCATTCTCTAAGACCTCTTCATATAAGCTCTTTCCTTGCTGATAATCATCTTCCCAGCAGAGGTGGGCAGCTTGCAGTTTTGCTTTTATCAGCAAGAGATTTTGGCTTGGAAGCATGCCAAAAAAGGACATTAGATATTTAAAGCCTTCTTCCTGAAGCCCTTTGGTTTGCCAGAAAAAGCCAAGCGCTGTCCCTAGCATGAGGCCAGAACTTGAGTCGCTTTGTTTTAAGTAGCCTAAGGCCTCACGCAGATTGTCAAGTTCTTCTTCCAGACGGCTAAAGGCAAAAACTTGCTGTTTTCCCCGTAAAAGCGGTTCCAGGGTTTGAGCTAGCTCAAGATAAAAATGCGCATGGTGGGTTTGCAAAAGCTTTTTCTGTTCGCTTAGTTCAGCAAGCTTGTCTTGCGTAAACTGATAAAGCAAAGGATGCCTGTCATATCTACCATTACTTAAAACTCTAAGTAGCGATTTATCTACCAGAGACGCAAGTATGGGGATGTTTGCCCCAGCAATCTCAGCAGCTGCCTCACGCCTGAACCCACCGCGAAAGACAGCAAGTTTTCTTAATACCTCTTGCTCTTTGTCTGAGAGTAGCTGCCAGGAATACTCAAAGACGGCTCTTAAGCTTTTATGTCTGTCAGGAATATTGCGACTGGTTGAACTTAAAAACTCAAGATTCACTTCAATTTCAGTGGCGATCTCGCTACAGGTCATGAGTCTAATCCAGCTTGCTGCAAGCTCGATTCCTAAAGGTAAACCGGCAACCAGTTGGCAAATCTTAAGGACATCAGTCAAATTATCGACCAAGGAAAAATGAGGCTGTAATTGTTGAGCGCGTTCTTTAAAGAGTTGAACCGCTTCGCTTTCACCTGCCCTGGTAGAAAGTATATGCGGATAAGTTAGACCCTCGAGCGAGAAAATGTGCTCCTCTTCAAGCCTGAGTCTTTCTCTAGAGGTCACCAAAAGCTTTACCTGTGAGCACTTTGCAAGGAGTTCTGAAAGCAAGACTGAAGCTTCTGCCAGATGTTCAAAATTATCTAGAATAACTAAACTCTTGCGCTCTTTAAGAAAATCAATAACTTGCTCAGTTGGATGCTGCGAACTCTGAAGCCCAAAATGACTTAAGAGGGTTGTCGGGATGAGCTTGCTATCTTTTAAAGACTCAAGCGAGATAAAGAAAATGCCCTCGGTGAAAAACTCGGCTAGGGTTGGTTGCTGGGCTAGCTCTAGGGCTAGCCTTGTTTTGCCTGTGCCACCTGCACCAACAAGGCTAAGAAGCAGTTTGCCAGGTTTGCCAAGTAACGTGCTTAGTTCCCCTAGCTCTTTTTGTCGGCCTACAAAAGCGGTATTACGCACGGGTAAGGTAGGGCTCGAGCTTTCGGATTTAGGGCTTACAAATAGGCTCTTTGCTTCAGA
>JAHEBB010000316.1 GCA_024642575.1 Trueperaceae bacterium
CACAAAAGCTAGGCTTGTCTGAAGCAATTGTGCAGCAATATCTGGCCAACTTTCGCTATTATCTAGAATTACCTGATAAAGATGGGCTTTATACCTTTGCCGAAAAATCAATTCCAGATTTTAAACGCTCTGAGCTCGAGTTTTGGAATCTATAACAATCCAAGACTTAGACGCTAAATTATTCCCTTCAACACGTTATATCTTAAAAGTTATATGTAGGCGACCAGATGATACCTGCTACTCCTGACCAGATGATACCTGCTATATAAAGAAAAATGCATCCTTCTAAAAAAGATGCATTCATCTAATAAGATTAAACTTAAGCGCGTTTGGCTAAAAGATCGCGAATCTCTTGTAAAAGAACCTCATTGCGAGGAGGCGTAGCTGGAGCTTTTGCTTCTTCTTTGGCCATTTGGGCTTTGGCTTGATTATAGGCTTTCACCAGTAAGAAAAGGACAAAGGCAACAATCAAAAACGAAATAATGGCATTGATAAATAAACCATAAGCCAATACCGATGCGCCTGCTTCACGCGCGGCGGCTACCGAGGTAAAACCCTGACCCGTTGGGTCACGTAGCACTACAAATAAATTACTAAAGTCAGGTATACGGAAAATTCCTGAAACAATCGGCATAATAATATCATTGACCAAAGAGTTGATAATGGTGCCAAAAGCTGCACCAATTACAATACCAACAGCTAGGTCAAGCATATTTCCTTTTAATGCGAAATCTTTAAATTCTTTTAGCATATCCCAAGACCTCCATAATTTTGCTCAGTTAAGCTTATTTAGTTGTAATCTGAGCCGTGTTAATTATATCACTCCAATCTAAACAAAGTAAGAAGGGGGGCAAAGCTTCTTGTGTACTATCAACTTTAGCCAAACTTTTATTTGATTTAAAGCTTAGTTTTAACACCTTTCTCAAGTTTTGCTGTGTAAAAATCTGGTATTAAGTTTTCACATCCTCTTTAATGGATTGAACCTCATTTTCAAAGTGGAAAGCCTAACAGCCTCTTTTACCTAAAACGCGAGACAATAGATTTGTCTTGTTACCTTTATCTCGCCTTATTTCTTACCCAAAAGCTCTTCTAGCCTTACTATTTTTTATGTCTCTATTTGCGTTATCTGCTTGTAATAGTTCTTTGGGTACCGATGGCGATATTGATTTGCGCTCTACCAATTATAAAATTGATATTCATTTTGTGGGTCAAAGCTTTGGTTCAGCGCGTCGGCAAATCTTTCTTGACGCCGCAACGCGTTGGGCAAGCATTATTACGGGTGATTTACCTAGCGTTACCTTGAATCAGCCCCAAGAAAATGTTTGCGGATTTAAAGAAGGTTCAATTAGCGGTACCATTGATGACTTACTCATTATTGCCATTATCAGTGATCTTGATGGGCCAGGAAAAATTCTAGGAGCAGCGTTTCCTAGTCTCGTTAGAAATGGGGATGAACTCACCGCCATTGGCTGCATGGTTTTTGATAGTGCCGATATAACCAGTTTAGAAAAACAAGGGGAGCTTTCAAATGTTGTTTTACATGAGATGGGGCATGTGCTTGGTATTGGCTCTTTTTGGCAACCCATTAGTGGTTTTAACAGCCGCAATCTTTTAGACTTTCGCACCAATTCATTTATGCAAACCTGTAATACCGCTACGAAGTTTAGTCAAAAACCTGTCTTTAAGGGAGAGTTGGCGAACCTCGAGTATCAGGCTCTTGGTGGCATAGGTCCAACCCCAGTCGAAGATGAGTACGGCGCAGGTACACAGTGTAGTCACTGGGATGAAGGCATTTTTGTCCACGAGCTTATGACAGGTTTTTCCAATGAAGGTGAGATGCCTTTAAGTCGCTTAACCATTGCCTCCCTAGCTGATCTGGGTTATAAAGTGGATTTTTCTAAGGCCGACCCTTATGAACTGCCAACCTGCCTAACAAGCTGTCTACATCTTCAAGCCAAGCCTAAGCAGGAACCCTGGGAATGGGTATTTGGGCCAAAAGGCATTATTAACGCAGATGGAACAGTCTCGAGCCTAGATTAGATGCTTAGATCACTCTTTCTTTAAGCTCTGCTTAAGAATTGCCAAATCTACTACACCGATTCTCACACTCTCACAGGTATACTTCTTTGGTGTTCAGGCTTTCGCGCTACTTTATTCGTGAAACCACAGGCTTATATATCTTTGGGGTAGCGGCCTTCTGCCTTCTATTATCTATCGATATGCTAACCACCTGGGCAAAGTTTTTGCTCGAGCAAGAAGCCTCTGCTGCTACCGTTAGTCGGCTTATGCTTTTTCGCCTGCCTATGTTTTTACATTTATCTATGCCCATAGCCATTGTCTTTGCCATTTTGTTAGCTACAGGGCGTTTAGCCAAAGACTCAGAATTAAAAGCCGCCTATTCTTTGGGCGTAAAACCCTTCAATATGCTTTTCCCCTTACTTTTTTTTGCCTTTCTGGTCAGCCTTCTCACCCTTTTTAATAATGGTTTTATCGAACCCGTAGCAAATCGCTCTTATGATAGGTTAGTTAACAGCTTTTTTTATACTAAGCCTCCACCAGAAACTCAGACCAATGTTGCCTACCGCATTTCTGATGACAGCATTTACTTTGCTGGACGCATTCGGGCTGATGAGATTGATACTAATCTTGCTAATTTAAGCGGCATTTATATTTTGCGTCCTGATGGTAGCAGTATTAGTTCACCTGAAGGAAGCTGGAACTCGAGCGAACGAAGCTGGCTTTTGTACGATGCTGAAATTGTGCAACCAGATGGCAGCAAAGAAGTCATGCCTGAGCTTAGTCTTAAGTTTGAAACTGCCTCAGATGCCGCTAAGGTACTGGTTGATAGTGATTCGCTTATGCTTTCAGAGTTAAATAGTCGCCTGCTCGAGGCAAAGCGTACAGGCGGCCAAGTACGCGACTTGCAACACTCTTTTCATACCCGCATTGCCGATGCTTTTAGTGCCCTTATCTTTGCTCTGGTTGCTAGCGTATTAGGGTTGCAGCTCCATGGTCGCGCTTCAGGATTCGGCTGGACGATTGTGCTCTTAGTTCTCTTTTGGTCACTCTGGACACTATCGGGTCAACTGTTTGAGCAAAATATTTTATCCCCCTTTGTAGCTGCCTGGCTCACCAGTGGACTAGTCGGTGTTGTTGGCCTGGCTCTAGCCTGGTGGAGACTGAAATGAAGCGCTTCAGTACCTATTTAATTCGTGAAATTATGCCGCTTTATGGCGCTGGCCTTGTTGCCTTTATGCTCGCTTTACTTGGCCTTTTTCTGGTGAACCTTTTGGCCGATGTGCTGGCAAGAGGCGTACCAGCTGGCTTGGTTGCTGAGTATCTTCTTTATAAACTGCCTTCTGCTGCGGGTAGCGCGATTCCTTTAGCCTTACTCTTTGCTACCCTTTTAGGTTTGACGCGGCTCTCTCAAGATAGCGAAGTCAAGGCGGCTCTCTTACTTGGGCTAAGCCCCAGACAATTTGTTGCGCCTCTTTTAACTCTGGGTGCTGTGGTTAGTGCCATCAGTTTTTTAAACAATGAAGTCATCGTACCTTGGTCGCAACAACGTGCCTCGGAAGTTGAAAAAGATATTTTGCTTGCCAGCCCCGATGCTTTTTTAGAAGAAGGTAGCTTTTTTACCGATGCTTTGGGTCGCTCTATTTATATCGAGTCTTTAGCACCAGGGGGCAAGTTTAAAAATGTCACGGTCATTCAGTCAGGGGGAAGTTCAGGACCAAGGGAAGTGATTAGTGCAGGGAGTGGTGAGTTAGACGAAAAAGCGGGCATCTGGCGTCTTAGCGATATTCACTTTGCCACTTACCGCAACAGCCGCTTAGTTTTGGATGCCAAGGCAAAGACTGCTACTTTGCCCGTTCGGCAACTTTCGGCAGGTGGCAATACCAACCCTGAGCTAACCTATCTGCCGTTTCGTGAACTCCTCAGTCGTATTCGAAATGGCGGCGGAAAACAAAGTGCCGAGTGGACAGCCTTGCACCGCAAATTTGCCGAACCCATTGCTGCCATAACCTTTGCCTTATTTGCTCTAGCCATTACGCTGGTAAGTTTTCGCGGTGCTTTTAGCCTGGGTTTGGTTTCTGTTCTTTTTCTTACCTTTATTTACTACGCAACCTGGAGCGTGTCCAATACGCTAGGAGCACAAGGAACGCTACCTGCCTGGATTGCTGGCTGGCTACCCGTTTTTCTTTATGCGCTGGCAGGCAGCATTTTACTCGGCATCTCCTGGAGACGTTAATGATTCGGCAGGTCTACCAGCTGTCTATGCTACTGCTGGGTTTTGCTTTATTTAGCTTTGGATTTGCCACCAAAATTGTGATTTCTGCCGAAGAACCCAGCGCGCTCGAGCTTCGCCAGGTCACGCTACCCGATGGTTCAGATGTTGAATATTATGTTATTACAGGTAACCCTGTTCGCCTGAAAATCGATGAAACGCAAGAAGTTATCGCCAAACATATCGAGTTTGATCGAACCAACAAAGTCGTGCGCATCATTGGGTACGGAACTATCATTACTGAAGAGCAAAGTACCAGCGGTGACAATCTGGTTTTTGAGTTAGATAGCGAAACCTTTGAAGGCCAAGACGTGCTGATTATTACCAATGAAATTGACGTCTTGGGTGTTGACGCTAGTCGAGTCCCTGGGCAAATCAGTGTGTTAACAGGCGAATTTAGCCCCTGTAGTCGCTGCGGTCAAAAGGTTGAAGATTATAGCTTCAAGGCGGCCAGGCTCGAGCTTTTCCCTGGTGACCGCCTGGTTGCCTTTGATGTACAAATCCGTATCAAAGATTTTCCCATTTTTTATTTACCTCTCTTAGTGGTACCTCTTGGGCCCCCTGATAGACAACCTCAGCTTACTCTTACTACGGGCACTGAGAGCAGCCGCGCCGAAGTTTTTTTAAGTTGGCCTTACGTCTCAGGCTCGAGCGCACTAGGCTATATCACCTTACGCTACTGGGCCGATGTGGCAGTGGGTGAGGGAAACTTTTTTAGCAATACCCTGCTTGGCGGTGCACCAAAAACCAGTTATCTAGGTGGCGAAATCAATCACCGTTTTTACACAGACACAGGCAAAGGCAGCTTTGATCTGGGCTATACGCCTTCCTTTGTTGACTCGAGCCAGGCCGATAAAAAAACCGATCAACTCTTTAAAGTGCGTTTTCAATTTGATACCGAAGAGAGTTTGAGCATGCCAAAACTTAATCTGCTGCTTAATCTTGATGACGCAAACCGCAAAAGCATTGCCGAAATGACCATGCAAATTCGCGGAAGTCTTTTGGGTCTGCAAAGCAAGTTTGACGCCAGAACCTTTCTGGATTTAGACCCTGAGGATGCTATTCTTGATCCTGCCTATGGTTCCCCCAGACATGGGCTCGAGCTAGATTTCGTTCCCGAACAAGAAAGCTTTTCTATTGGCCCTTTTAGCGCTCGAGGCTTAAGACTCAATCTTGGCTTTTTTGAGGGTTTAAGCAATAGCTCTAACCGCAGTGCTGCCATCTCACGTACCCAATATGCTGGACGCGTTTTAGAAAGTCACACCCTTAGCCTCGAGCCCCTGCACCCTTGGTCAGGGCTCGAGCTAAGCGCCAACAGCAGTTTTCAAGGTCAGTACTACACAACAGGTGAGCGGCTCGTCCTTTGGAGCACTAGCGCGAGTCTCAGTCAAAGTTTTGGTATTGGTAGCCTCAGATTTGATTTTGACCGCAACATCAACGAAGGTGAAACCCCCTTTGCCTTTGACGCCAGAAGTCTAGGAAATAATAGTTCGCTTGGCGGAACGCTCACCTTGACACCTTTTGACTGGCTAAACTTCAGCAGCAGCAGCCGTTATGTTTTTCTCAACGACCGTAGTCGTGAGGCCGAAGGCTTTGACCCCCTGGTAACAAGCCTCAGTCTTTTTAATAACCTAAGCTGGATAAATCTAAACTTTAGCAACAGCTATGATTTTAGCGAGGATAGTTTTGACCCGGGTAACCTCAAAACCGAACTCACCCTCCGCTCTCCTGACACCTCAACAGATGCCAATTTGACCGTGACCTATATCAAAGATTTAAATCCCAACTATCCAGATCGTTTGGGCACCGATAACGATGAAACTGAGTTAGGTATTTCGCTTAACTTTGGTCTTAGACCTTATCTTAATTTTGATATGTCAGGTGGCTATGTCTTTGACCCACCTGAGCCTGAGAAAGGCGCTAAAGCTTTTAATAAGGACTTAACTCTGGGCATTACCGTTGGCACCGAGGACCAGGAGGATTACATACCCAGTCTTCGCTTTGGCTTAAGTCGAGACCTAAATAATCATGAAACCAGCAGTCTGAGTATTACGGCAACCGCAGCTGTTCAACCTGTTGAGCTAAAGCTCGAGCAAACCTTTAACGTTGC
>JAHEBB010000317.1 GCA_024642575.1 Trueperaceae bacterium
GCTAACTCTTTAAGGCTAAATCCGTAAGTTTTATAAGCGCCACTCAGAATAACTGCCAATGCCTGAAATGGTTTGGAAGAAGAGCGCATGGCGATTTGCAGTATCGGGTTCCCAGCACTAAACAGTAATTCCCCCTGAGGACTTAAAGCCACAAGGGAAATAGGATGATGGTCTTCAACAAAGTCTCCGCGGTAGGCATCAACAAAAGCGGTTAAGTCTGTAGGCATAGTAAAAATAAGCTTATCGTTTTTCACGACTCTTGTCCTTTTAATGGATGGCAAAAAAACATAATAGTATCAAGCACCTAAGCATATTGAGTTAAAAGCAACACTTGTTAAAAGCAACACTTTTGTTTTTGGTCAAATAAGTTTTGAAGGCACCCTATCTGGGCTATAGCAAACGCTTCCCTTTTTAAAAGATCTTTACCAAATTTCGTTCACTATCTTTAATAGTCTTACGAAAGAGCAATCCTTTAGCCAAACAACATTTGCACTTAAATCTTTTAAACCCAGTGCTAGAATTGCTTAATTAGGCTCAAGTCGCCACATTTGATTTTAGCAATTGCTAGTGCTTATCTTACTATTGACAAGTTAACTGATGTGATGATTTGAGGCCTTGAAAGGGTCCGACATGCCTTCACATCTTCACAGACTCTTACAGCTAGACAAGATTAGCCTATTCTATAAGAGTGTATTGTTACCTTTAGTTTTAATATTATCTTCATGTAATTCCTTATCTTCTAGTAACCAATCTTTGGAACAGTCCCAAGGCTATCACCATGTACTTAGTATTTCTATTGATTCTACTGATCTAAAGTCTGAAATTGCCTTGCGCTATGGTGGAGACATACTCGTTTGGCGCCCAGAAGCCAAGCTGGCAGTTTTGGGGTTTAATGGTGTCACCCTAAATACCTTAGCCCAGAGTGCCGAGCTGAATAAAGATATTTTTCAGGCACCAGAAAGCTCCAGTCTAGGCAATGTCTGGGCCAACAAGTATAAAGCCTGGGCAGGTGGCTGGGATGCCTGGACAAATCTCGAGCAAAACCCGACAACCTTAGATGAAAATCTAAGCAAATGGCAGCAAATTCAGCTTTCAGAAGCTCAGAAACTTGCCCCTAGCCTTGGTAAGGGTATCAAAGTTGCCATTTTAGATACAGGAATTGATTTAAACCACCCTGCTTTTGCAGATCATCTTGCTCCACCAGCAGAATGGTTTGACTTTATAGATAGGGATCAAGTTCCTCAAGAAGAGTTACCTAAGACAGACGGGGCAAGTGCATATGGTCACGGAACAGGCGTGGCGGGAATTGTATTACAGATTGCGCCAAATGCGACCTTACTACCTTTACGGGTACTAAGCCCCGATGGCTCTGGTGACATGACAAATGTTGTTATGGCAATCGATTGGGCTATCAGCCATGGTGCTCAAGTCATCAATCTATCTTTAGGCTCAAGCGATGAGTTCAAAACCCTAAAAGAAATACTTAAATATGCCAAAAAACAAGATCTGATTTTGGTTGCTTCAGCTGGCAACAGTGGTGAAGAACGACTTGAATACCCGGCTAGAGACAGTGCTGAAACCATCAGTGTTGGTAGTGTCAACGACTATGATGTTAAGTCGGCTTTTTCAGCTTATGGAAAAGAGCTCGAGATTATGGCACCTGGCGAATTTATTTATACAACTGCGCCGAGTTCAGGCATTGTACCTTGGAGTGGAACGTCTTTTGCCGCTCCTATTGTTACCGGAGCAATCGCATTGGCACTTGGAGAGCAGGGCACATACCCGAACTTTAAAGTTAAGGATATAGAAAAAAAGCTTAGCGAAACCAGTCAAGACATTAGCAAAATGGTTGAAAATAAACCCTTTGGTAAAGAGCTAGGTAACGGTCGCCTAGATATCTATACATTTTTACAAAAAACTTTTAAGTAATGGGTGTTAAGCTTAAGCTACATAAGGATTCTTAGATGCCTAAGACAAAACCAGTCCACTTTGAAGCAAGTTTGATCGTCGAAGCAGTTACACCTTCAGACGTTCGCAGCAGTCACTTTAAGCAAGCTTGGTCACGGCTTTTTAGCGCAGGTGATTACTTTATTGATCTTGCTTTTGAAATGAAGCCCGAAATCGGTGAGTTAAGAGGGCAAGTGCTCCTACCAAGCAATACTAGTCCTATAGGTAAGGGAAAGGTCAAGCTTGCTCAAAACGAGCAGGTTTTAGCAGAGGCTAGCCTTGACGCTTCAGGTACGTTTGTACTGGGCTTAAAGCAAATAGGCGAACATCGGCTTTTTATAGAACTTAAAAATACCTTATTAACTATTCCAACTATGGAGTTTCGGTGATTCATTTTTCTTGCTTCCCCTTGAACCTCGTAGCTAATACTCAACTGCCCGCTAATGTCAAAATCTGACTTGATTTCAACCCAAGATGTAGCGCATTATCTTTTAAGTGAGGATAATCCTACCAAAAGACAGGCGTTTTATAAACGTAGCACTTTATCCTTGGTGCATCTTGAAAGACTCAAAACCGAAGTCGATACCTTTAAAGATCAGAATGAGGCCAGGGCGTTTTTAGCAGGCCAACGAGCCTATGAATTAGGTCAACTAATTGCTACTACCGAAGCCTGCGCTTTGGGCAACTGGGCATTGGCAATTGGCCTTAGTGTAAAAAATGACTATGCTCAAGCGATTAAACACTTTAAAGAGGCTCGAGCGGGCTATCAAGAACTGAATCAACCTCTTAAAGCAGCCCAGGTAGCGCTCCGACAAATTCAGGCACATGCCATGATGGGTGAATTAGATATTGCCTTAAGCTTGGGAACTGAAATTCGACAACTGTTTCTTAGCCACAACTGTCAAGAAGAACTGGGTATGGTTGATAACAATCTGGGGATTCTTTACACAAGCCAAGCCAATTATATGCAAGCTAAACTATCTTTGCAGAGTGCCCTCAATGCCTATAAAGCCCTAAGTGATCATGCTGGTATGGCACTTGCCTATTTAAACTTGGCAGATGTTTATCAAGAAGAAGATAAATTGCTTGAAGCTCGAGGACATTTAGAAATTGCCATTGCCATTGCTAAGGTAGCGGGGCAAACCAAAACAGAAGCAGGTGCCATGGTTAACCTGGCTTTGCTTTACCGAAAAGAAGGTCAGCTGAGCAAAGCTCTCAATTTACTTACGAGGGCACGTGATCTCTATGAGCAAATGGCTAGCCCAGACAAAGCCCTTGCCCAACTTGAAGAGGCTCGAGTGTTATTTGCGCTTAATTTATTTGAGGAAGCAGAAAACTTAGCGAGCGAGGTTAGTAGGTATTTTGAGCAAAAACAGATGGCTTTAGAAAACCTTGAAGCTCTAACTTTGCTAGCCGAAACCCAAGCCTACACAGGTCGTGTGCAAGAAGCGCTAGCTATGCTAGAAAATGTTGAAAGAGGCTGGCTTGGGTCAGGTAACCCTTTGCAGGCAGCGCAAACTCGGTTGGGTATTCTTAGTATTCAGCTTCAGCAGGGAATTAGCCCAAAAGCAATAATCCGAGAGCTTAAAGCCATCCAGCGCCAATTTGCCCCTCAAAGTCTGGCGATGACGCTAGCACTGATGCTGGAAGCTCGAGCCTATTTACTTGAGAATGACTCTAAAAAAGCCAAAGAACAATTAAGCCAAGCGAAAAACAATGCCTTAAACCTGGGGATTCCTCAGGTCGTTATGCAAGTTTTACACCTGTTTGGAAAAGCGGCACAACAAAGCAATTCGCTGAATGATGCCGAAAGTTATTACAAAGAAGCGATTTGTTACGCCGATAGTATTCGCTCGAGCTTTGCAGTTGACGAATTCAAGTTGGCCTTTTCCAACAGTAGCTTTAACCTTTACAACGACCTCATTTCCCTTTTACTTAGCCAAAGACGTACCGAGGAAGCCTTTGAGTATTTAATCAAAGCCAAGTCGCATATCTTTTTGCACCTCGTTTCTGATGATACAGATTTAAGCCAACTAGATAATGATGAGGTCAAGCTCCGCTTGCAAAACAACCTAAACGAAGAACGAAATCGCCTGGAATCATATTTGGGGCAACTGACTAGCAGTCCCCCCTCAGAAACCTTAAGGCAAGCCATTTTACAAACGGAGCAGAAACTAAACGGGCTTGGTCGTGATTTCCAAAGCTTGAGTCATAAACCAAGACTGCTTATACCTAAAATACCAAGTCTAGCTGAACTACGAGCCGAATTAAATAGCGAAACTCTTTTGATCGAGTTCTATATCGCCGAGAACACTCTGGCAGCATTTGTCATAAGTCCCCAAGCCATCATGCATGTTGAGCAGATTGCAAAACTTAGTGAGATTGAAGAAGATCTTGCTTGGCTGAAGTTCTATTTTGACCGCCTGGCTTTAGGTGGAAAGTTTAGTGCGATCTACGGAGAAGAAAAACTTAACGAGCAAATAAAGTGCTACTTAGCTAATCTTTATCAGCATTGCCTTGCCAAAATTGAGAAAAATCTTAGCGTGAGTCCAAAAAAACTCATTATTGTTACTGACGGAATATTAAATGCCCTACCTTTTTCGGCGTTATTTGATGGGCATAGCTACCTGCTCGAGCGCTACCAAATTGCCCTTTTCCCGAGTTCAAGTATTCTTTGCTTAAGAAACAGAGCAAAAGAGACCTCAAGACAAGAGGTATTGGCGTTTGGCTTAGCACATAGCGATATACCACATGCTCAGCATGAGGTTGAAGATCTGAGGCAGCTTTTTCCAAATGCGAAGGTTTTTCTTAATTCTATGGCTACCTTAAGCCACTGGAAAACCTATGCGCAGCAAGCTGATATCTTGCATCTGGCAACCCACGGAATCTTTAGGCCAGATAACCCCATGTTCTCAAGATTGTCGTTTTCCGACGGTTGGCTAACCGCCAAAGATTTGTACAGGTTTCGCCTGAATAATGCTCTGGTCGTTCTTTCGGCCTGTGAAAGCGGTTTAACAGGTACCCAAAGACAAAATGAGCATCTGGGCTTGCTCAGGGCCTTTTTTCATGCGGGTGCAAGTAGTCTGGTCACGACCCTATGGCCCGTTAAAGATGCCAGTACTGCCGAGTTAATAAGACATTTTTATAACGAGCTCTTAGCTGGCTCGAGCGTTGCTGAAGCCCTACAGAAAGCACAAAATATCTTGCGCAAAAGCTATCCTAACCCTTATTACTGGGCTGCTTTTCAAGTCAACGGCAATCCTAATTGGTCTTGGAATTAAGAAAGTCCAAACGGCTTACATAGCGCTCGAGCCGATAGCGAACAATGGCAGCATAGTCAAGGGAAAAATCAAGGACAGTTGCAAAGTCGCGCAGTAAGATTTCTTTGCTATGTAGACTTGCTTGTTGGTCTAGCCAGGCAACGGTTTTAGGAAAAAGATCCTTTAATTCATAGTGAATCGGCGCTCTATAAGTTTTAAGCATTTCGACGACTCTGTAATCTTCAAGGTAGGCTGATAACCATTCCCAGTCTTCCTGAAGGCTCTGGCGTAAGGCAAGTAATGAGCTTGGTTTGAGTGTTTTGAATTGCCGAAAAACACTTAGGGTCAAGTTGCTCTCATCAATCATTTGCAAGAGGTTCTCATCCAGCTTACGAACGTGTTGCCAGGCTGGTTTTGTTGCCATCTCGAGCAACTTAGTTATATTAACTACGGTAATACCATAGTTTTTTTGCAAAAACTCAAGCGAATAAGTCTTATCTTTTTCCGAATCCTCATAAAGAGCAATAAAGGCATCAAAAAGCTCATGGTTAAAACCTTTACCTCTGCGTAAACTTCGGCTTAGCAAAATAAGCATAAAGCTATCATTATCTAATTGAATAAGTTGCTCTAACTGAGAAACACTTAAGTTCTTCAGTTGTGAAAGTTCATGAGTGGTAAATTGCAAAAGCTCTCCAATAAAGGTTTCCCACCGCTTTGGGGCAGGTAAGCTACCGGTGGCGAGAGCATAAAATTGCATGACTGAAAGGTCTTGCCAATCAGCATTTCCGTCCAGATTGCGAAAACCTACCTGAAACGCCTCAAGGATGATAACTAAGCTTGGAGGTAAACTTCCAAGGAGTAAAGATACCAGGGGCCACTGAGAACCTAAGCGGTAATCGGTTTCTAAAGACGTAATGACAGATTTCCAAAGATCGTCAAGAGATTCTTGTAAAGTCTTGGCATATTTTCGCACCTGTGGGTGCAACTCCGCTGTTTGATTCGCGTTATCAAGCTTAAGTTGAAGCTCAATAAGCTTCGTTTTGCCTAAGTCTAAATTGAAATCCTTTTTTAAAAGATAATCCTTTAGGACATAATCTAGAGCCTGGGCAATATGATTAAGCTTCTGCTCATTAAGCTTAGTTAGAAGGGTTCCATAACTGTCATGGTCAGTTATGAGATGACTTAGGCAGT
>JAHEBB010000318.1 GCA_024642575.1 Trueperaceae bacterium
GGTCAAAGTGCCATTGATCAGTCTGCGGTCACAGGTGAATCTGTTCCAGTTGATAAAACCATTGGTGACCCTGTGTTTGCAGGTACAGTTAATGGTCATGGGGCGCTACTCTTGAGGGTAAGCAAATTAGCCAGCGAATCAACCCTGGCACGCATGATTAAACTGGTGACTGAAGCGCAGGAGCAGCGTTCACCCAGTGAGAGATTTAGCAACTGGTTTGGACAGCGCTATACCTTTTTTGTTTTGCTTGGTAGTATTGTTGCCCTGGCAATTTTTTTACTCATAGATATGCCTCGAGCCGAGGCCTTTTATAAAGCAGCTACGTTACTGGTGGTAGCCAGCCCTTGTGCCATTGTTATCAGTGTGCCGGCTGCGGTTTTGTCTGCTCTGGCTTCGGCAGCACGTAAAGGGGTTTTGTTTAAAGGTGGCGCAGCCCTTGAAGATTTTGGTAATGCTGAAACCTTAGCGCTTGATAAAACCGGTACTTTAACCGAAGGTAAAATGCGTGTTACCGATGTCATTGCCCTAGCTATGCCCGAAGCAGAGTTTATTAAGCTGGCAGCTAGTCTCGAGGCTCAGTCAGAGCACCCACTTGCCAAGAGTATTTTGAACTATGCCCGAGCTAAAGGTATAGAACCCAATATTCCTGAAAACACCAAGGCGCTACCTGGAAAGGGTTTGCAAGCTGAGTTTGAGGGTAAAAAGTTTTGGGCAGGTAACCATAAACTTTTGGCTGAAGAGAGCGTTAGCCTTAATGATGAGGCAAAAGCTGCGCTTGCCAAGCTCGAGCGTGAAGGTAAAACCCCTATTCTGATTGGTGCTGAAACGCTACTGGGCGTTATTGGTGTGGCTGACACCTTGAGATTGAGCGCAAAACCTACGCTCGAGCGCCTCAAAGCCCTGGGTTTAAAGCGTTTTGTCATGCTTACGGGTGATCACAGCTCGGTTGCTAGTGCCGTTGCCAAGGAGCTTGGCTTAGCTAAAGAAGATGTTTATGCGGAACTTTTACCTGAAGATAAAGTAAATTATGTTCGTGAGCTTAGCCAAAAAAGCAAAGTTGCCTTTGTTGGGGATGGGGTTAATGACGCTGCTGCCCTTGCCACTGCCCATGTCGGCATGGCGATGGGTACGGCGGGTAGTGATGTTGCGCTTGAGGCCGCAGATATAGCCCTTCTAACCGATAATCTCGAGCGTTTACCTGAAGTTTACGCGCTTTCCAAAAGAGCCAACCGCGTTATCAGACAAAACCTAGGCTTTGCGCTGGGTGTCATGATCTTGATGGTTTTACTAACCCTCTTCTGGACCCTACCTTTACCTCTTGGGGTGATAGGTCATGAAGGCGGAACTTTGCTTGTGGTTGCCAATGGACTTAGATTGCTCTGGTCCAAGTAACGCCTAAGTAAGAGCAGTTAATAACAAAAAGGAGTCTGTTTTAGCAGACTCCTTTTTGCTTTGTAAAGAGAAGCCCAAACTCTATAAAGTTTGGGCTTTAGGGATGGTAAAAGCTTTAGTGTTCTTTTATAACCACAATCTGATATTTCATGATTAGCAGAACGACGGCTGCAATGGCAATGATAAAGAGCGTATTGGTGAAAAAGGCAGCTAAAGCGATGACGATAGCCCAGGAAAGGGCGATGCTAAAAACTCGGGTTCCATTGGGTTTACGAAGCTCGAGCTTGCGAACGTTGGTTCGTTTCACCATGTCTTTAAAGAACTGGGAAACTCGGTCAAGAATAGACATATTGGTAAATTTCATCATGACATTAGTTTAAAGGCAAGTGGGGTGGATATCATCACACTAAAGTTGTATGTGTTTCAAAGCAAAAGGTGGAGGTTCTGCCTATTTGTTTTTGAGTTTTGCCCTGATAACAAGCCGATGCTCAGATACTGCTTCATCATGAAAATAATGCAGGATTTGTTTGTCTGCTTCAATCACTTTTCCATCTGAAAGCTCAAGGGTATAGCCTTGGGCGTAGTGGTAATCAGGCAGATAAATAAGGGTAGGCGTCCGGGTATCTGGGGGTTCAGAAGATGTAAAACAAAGCTCAAACACTTTTTTACTCAGCTCAAAGCGCATTTTGCTTAGCTTGCCAGCAACATAAGGGGCATAAGGCCGAATAAAAGCATCGAGCGCTCGTCCGCCTTGATAAAGCTCAGGCTCGAGCCCTTTTGCTAACTTTTGATAGGGGGCTTCAGGGCTATAAATCGAAAAATCTTCGGCATTCCAATTATCGCCGTGTTCGTGGCTATTATCGGTAGTATAATTCCAGATGCAATAACTTAATAGGTTATCTTCCATAGTACTCAGGCTGCGGTCAAGTGCCTTTATCTGGCTATGGTAGTTAGCCGTTTTATAGGCGCGTTTGTTTTCTAAATCCATGGGTATCCCTACTTCACCAATAAGGGTAGGTACCTGATTCATTCTTTCTTCGGATAAGGTTTTCATCGATTTTAGTTGTCTGCGAAAAACCCTGTTTATAAGCTGTTTGCCAAAGATGATTTTGCGATATTGAGTATCAAAGGATAGCCAAGCCATAAACCTTTTGGTAATAAGGGTGGCAACGTCATACCAGTGGGGAGCATGAATGATGGGTGCGGGAGTCAGTTCTTCCTTGTCAGAGGGCCAAAAAAGCTCGGGGTCAGCTGGGATACCCTCAACAAAAAAATGCGTTGCTGGATGACTTGACGACATGACTTTCTGGTAGCGTTTGGCAAAGGGGATATAGTAGTCGCGGTAAAAATGTATTTTCTTGCCTTCAATGTGACTAAAGTGCTGAGGTTTAAGAAGTTTGGGTTTTCCCTCCCTAATTTCCCAGATGTCATTTTCCTGCCAGATAGGGATTTTACTGGCACCCCAGGCAGATTTATTGCGCTTGTTAAAGTTATCAACATGTTTAAGGCGTAGCCCGGTTAAGCCTAGTTCCCAGACTTCAATTTTTTGGCTTAAGCCTGACCCTAGCCCCATAGCTTGCAAAACCGAAGGAGAGGGGCCTCTGAGTAACAAACTGTGCGCTTTGCGAGTTAAATCCTCTACGCCTATAAAGCCTGCCGAAGGCTCATTCATGATGCCATAGCCAATAATTTGGGGAAGGTGCTTAAGGTGTTTGGCTAATTCGGCAAAGGCGGACGTATAGCTATCTTGTAAAATATCTTGTAGAGACACGCCATCTAGTTTGGTTTTAGCTGCCAGGTCACGACCTGCCCAAAACAAAGTAAACATGGTTGCGCTGGCTAACTTGCCATAATTGGTACCCCAAATCATATGGGGAAAAGGATTGCCGTGAATGGCGTGCAAGGTAGCAGCGCCCGTTTCAACCAAGGTTTCCAGGTCAAAGCCAGCAAGCTCGAGCGTCCAGGCAGGTGCGCCGTCACCGCCACAAAAGCGGCTCCAGACATCTTGGTGCGGGTCAATATAGATGTGAAAACCATAGCTGGCGGCCTTTTCAAGCAGTTTCCTAGCGTAATCGATATAGGCGTAATCATAGATACCAGGGCCAGCATGCTCGAGCGCTTCCCAGGTCACCACAAAACGAATCAAATTAAAGCCCCAGGTTTTAAGCCGCTTAAAGTGCTCATCTGCTTCTTCAAGAGGAAAGGGTCGATTAACAAAGCTGATCGCCTCCTGGCGATTTAGCCCTGTTGGCTCATGGCTTTTTTGACCAAAGGGGAGCTTGTTACTACCGCCAAGATTGATGCCCCTAAACTGTACCTGACGACCTAAACTATCCTTAAAATCAACACCATCAACCCTGATCATAATTTCGGCTTATAGTAACCTAAAATTGACTTAACCCGAGTCAAAAAGCTCTAAAAGTGCTGCTTTAAAATACTTTCGAGACTTTCAAGCAGTTGAGCGGCATTATCTAGATCAAAGGGCATGGGGGGGCGTATTTTGACCACGTTATGCAAAGGGCCATCGGTGCCAAGTAAGATGCCTAGCTCACGCATGCGGTTCGAAATAAAGGAAGCTTCTGCGGCAGCAGGTGTTAAAGTCTCTCTATCTTTGACCAACTCAATGCCCAAAAATAAACCTGAGCCACGCACATCGCCAATCAGGTCATACTGGGGTTTTAAAGCATTTAGACGCTCGAGCATTAAGCCACCAACCTTAAAGGCATGTTCCTGCAAGTGTTCATCTTGCAAGACATCTAAAACGGTCATGCCCACTTGACAGCTCACGGTATTACCCCCAAAGGTACTAAAAAACTCCATGCCATTGTCAAAGGCGTCAGCGATTTCGGGCGTGGTAATAACGGCTGCAATCGGATGACCATTGCCAATGGGTTTGCCTAAAACCACAATATCTGGCATAACATTTTGGGCTTCAAAGGCGTAAAAATGGCTACCTGTACGACCATAGCCTGTTTGCACTTCATCAGCAATGCAAAGCCCCCCTGAAGCCCTAACATGCTTATAAACCTCGGCAAGATAATGCTCAGGAAAGATGATTTGCCCCCCTACACTTGGGCAGGTTTCTGCAATAAAGCTGGCAGGTTTGCCTAGTGCTGTCAGTTTATCTTTAACAAACGCGGCGTACTTTTGACCTGCATCAGGGCTTTCTTTGTAGACCCCTCGATAAATATCGGCAACTGGAACGGTGTGAACCCAGTCAGGTGCGCCTTGCCCACCAGGGCCGCCATGCTTGTAAGGGCTTATATCAATGAGGCTGGTAGTGTGTCCATGATAGGCTCCCTCGAGCACGATCATCTCTTTAGAACCTGTAGCGCTTCTAACCAGTCTTAAGGCTAATTCATTGGCCTCACTACCTGAATTAACAAAGTAGCAAACGCTTAAACGCTCAGGTAACGTGGCACAAAGTTTTTCGGCGTAGTCAACTAGCCCGTCATACAGATAGCGCGTATTGGTATTAAGAATACCCATTTGCTTTCTGGCTGCATCAACGACTCGAGGGTGACAGTGACCAACATGGGGAACATTATTGTAAGCATCAAGGTATTGTCTGCCCGTTTCATCAAAGAGATACTGCTTGCGTCCGCGTAGCATTTTGAGGGGTTCTTTATAGCCAATACTCAGATTTCGCCCAATGCGTGATTTTCGCTCTTTTAAGGTTTGCGTTTTGCTCGTTGCTTGGTAGGTGCTTAAGCCTTCGGGCAGTCGAACAAGCAAATTGGGATTGGGCGAAAAGGCTTGCCAGATAGGCATTTCGCTGGCTTTGGCAACGCCTGGATAATCAGCATCAAGACCAAGTAAATCGGTAATGATTTGAAAATGCAAATGCGGTGCCCAAGCACCATTTTCATGCCAGTCACCTATATGAGCAATCTCGTCACCAGCTTTAACCTTTTGACCTTTCTTTAAACCTAAAACGGATGATCTCAAATGACCGTAAAGCGTATAAAAGGGGAGACCCTCCGAGGTTTGGTGCTCGAGAATCAAAACATGACCGTAGTCTAAAGGAAGAGGGTTGGCGCTAACTGCATAAACGTTGCCCTCGAGCGGGGCATAAATCGCAGTATCCACCTCGGCAAAAAGGTCTAAACCTAAGTGGATGCTGCGTCGCTCTGCATAAGGCTGCGTGCCTGCAAAGCCAGGTGTGGTGTAGATAAGTCGGGGTTCGTTGTAGCGACCTGTCCCTAAAATTGCGTTGTGACCCTCCATATATTTGAAGACATGACCAGGCTCGAGGCTATCTTTGTCTATTCGGGTGTCAAAGGGTAGCGTCGGGCTAGAAACGCTTAAGTCAATAAGCAAAGGCTCCTTGCTAAAAAAGCTGTCATCCAAGAGAGGTTTAACGGCACAGCTAGCTAGATAGGTTTCAAGTTCCTGACGGTAAGACAGAGGCTCGAGCCCGCAAGCCTGACGAAACTTGGCTTCGACCAATCTGGGATGAAGCTCGAGCAGTTTGGGTAAGGTATTTCTTATAGGGGCTTGACTAATACCCAAATAAGCATCATCAGGTCTCTGGGCTTGCTGGTGAGCAGCCAATGAAACGCTGGCACAAAGCCTTAAACCAATAAGCGGAAATAAGACTTTTAACTCCGTTTCAGTCAAAGGGTTTTCCTGGTGATACCCTCTGATAATGGGCAGGGCAGTTTCAAGCGGCTCTGCTTTATCTAAAATGGCATAGGCAATCGCAATGGCAAGTTCATTTATCGTATGGCTATAAACCATATCGCCATAATCAATTAGCCCTGTTAGTTGCTGGTTTTGACTATAAAGATCAGTTCCGCCACCAACCATAATGTTGTAGTCGTTAGCGTCATTATGAATGATGCTTTGTCTAAGCTCAGAAAGATGAGGTTTGGCGTAGTCCTCAAATCGTTTGCCAAGCACCTGAACTTGATTTTTAAGCTTATTGTCCTGAATAAGCTCGCTGTACTGAGCCATTACCTCGGGTGCTCTGGCTAAATCCCAGTGAAAGTTGCGGTGGAGTG
>JAHEBB010000319.1 GCA_024642575.1 Trueperaceae bacterium
AAGTGCCAGTCAATCAGGTTATTGCTGTTTTGATGCTAAAGCATTAGCCGATGGTCCACCTGCTTATAAGCGGGTTTATGCCATTAAGTAGGTCTTAATCTCTAACCCCTAACCCTCCTTTTCTTACCCACCTTAACCCTGAGCTTTTGAGCTTGGGGTTCTTGTTTTGCTGCCTTACAAGCCATGCCTATTTTTTATTTGAGGAATTCGGCATTTACTGTGAATCGTAGAGCAAAGTATGAGAGCAGGAAAAACTGTTTGGTCATGCAAATCTATCCCCTACTTTTCAAAAATGTAAGCAGCCCCAGAATTATTTCCCTGATCGTTGGCACCATAAACCCCAATAATTGCATGTCCGTGACTCAGGGCAATAGAATAAGCAAATTCATCAAAATTATCCTGCTTGGGTGCAACTAGCTTTTTAATTTCAGTCCAGCCCTGGTCTGTGCGTTTAAAAATATAAGCCGCTCCGGCATAGCCTTTGTAGCCATAAGCGCCCACCAAAGCATAGTCTCCCTCTAGGGCAACTGAGCCCCCAAATCTATCCTCGGCGCTCTCATCCTCTTATCTATCGAAGCCGCTCTAGCAGCAACTTTATTGCTACGTGTACGCGGCTTTATCCTGTTGCTACCAATGTTACTAGGGGTCTGGTTGGCGTAGCGTGGACTAAACATATTTATGTGCTTCGACAATTTCGTCTAAGGAATAGCATTTATCATTGATTGGAGTTAGCCCGTTTTAATGCTTTATAGAGACATCAAAATCAATTAACAGAGCTAGCCTTCATATAAATTCTTTGATGATATGATCAAAATAATTTGAAATAAAATGTTTGCTAAAGTCATCTTCAAATCGTTGCGTTACCAGAGGAGAAAAAATCTTTTACCTTGCTATACTCAAGCATGCTCTGGATGCTTCGAGTATTAGGCAAATCTAGCTTACAACATGAATTAAAAGCGCATAATCTTGAACGCCGTGTAGCCGCACTTCTGTGCTACTTAATCCTAAAAGGTTCAACCCCACGTGCAAAGCTCGCTGCACTTTTGTGGCCTGATTCCGATGACCGAACAGCTCGAAATAATTTGGTTCAAACCTTAAAACGGCTTAAAAAAACAACTGGCGAAGACTTTGTCGTAGGTAACGATTCTCTAAAACTTTCTGATTCTCTTGAGTCTGATATCGTCAAAATCAACATCCTTTTCTTTCAAGGATATTATCAAGAACTATTAAGCTTCTCGGGTGACCTTTTACCCTATGACTATGATGATATTCCTGAGTTTAGTGATTGGCTTTTTCTCGAGCGCGACAAGCTCGCTAACCTTCGCCGTGAAGCCTTACTAAAAGTGATTGAGAAACTCGAGCAAGATGGTGATTATTCAACGGCGTTAAGTTACGCCACAAATCTGTTGCATCTTGATCCTATGAGTGAGGAGGCTTATCGGCTACTAATGCGCCTTTACTACCTTTTAGGTAACCGCACAGAAGCGCTCAGAACCTTTGAACGTTGTAAAACGGTATTACAAATAGAACTCGGTGTAAAACCTTTGCTCGAGACCCAACAACTTGCTGCTGATATCGGTATTGGTTTGCTCGAGCCTTCACCTGCCAGACAACAACGTGTCACCCTACCGCTCAGCATTTTGCGTCCTCCCGTTTTAGTAGGACGGGAAAAGGAATGGGAAGCGTTAGAAACTGCTTGGCAAGACAAAAAGGTCATCTTTATAAGTGGTGAGCCCGGCGTAGGAAAAACGCGCCTCATCCAAGATTTTATGGCAGACAAAGGTGCTCATCACTTTTTTGGTGGTCGCCCTGGGGATGAAAATGTACTCTTGTCCTCAATGGCAAGGGCAATGCGACACCTTTTTGAAAGTCAACCTGAGCTTAACCTCGAGCCATGGATTCATACGGAGCTAAGTCGTCTTGTACCTCACCTAAGCAAAGAACCCGCCGCACCCATAACGTCTGATGGAGACAAACTGCGCTTTTATGACGCTTTAGCTGAAACGCTTTTGCGAAGCGGCGAATGGGGTACGAGGGCTATTGTTTGGGACGATTTACAGTATTTTGACGCTGCGAGTCTAGAGCTAGGGCAGTATGCACTAAGTCGAGTGTCTTCAAAAGACAACGTTATGCCCATAATCTCTATAAACCTTTTTCGCAAGGGTGAGCTATCTTTGCAAGTAAGTACTGCCTTAGAGCAAATGGTGGCGCACGACCAGGCTGTACTTATCGAAGTGCAGCCTCTGGAAGAAGCGCAAGTAGCAAGTTTTCTTAGTGCACTCAACATTGCTAGTCTCGAGTCCATGAGTGCTGCTCTTATGCGGTATACCGGTGGCAACCTTATGTTTATCTTAGAGACCTTAAAAAGTTTGCTCGAGTCAAATCAATTAGCACAAGGTTTGCCATCGCATCTACCTGTGTCGGGTAAAGTAACGGCGGTAATCCAGAAACGTTTAGATTCACTAAGTATAGACGCACTAAAACTAGCAAGAGTTGCGGCAGTGGCAGGTACCGATTTTACACCCCAGCTTGCTGAAAACGTTTTGAACATGGACGCGCTCGAGTTGGCTGAACCCTTTGCCGAACTCGAAAGAATGCAAGTTTTCAGAGACACTGCGTTTGCTCACGATTTAATTTATGAAGCAACCCTTGCTGGCCTCCCTACGCCTGTCAAAAGCTTACTCCATAAGAGAGTTGCAACCTGGCTCGAGGGAACTAAAGCATATCCTGCACGGATTGCTCAGCATTATCTAGAGGCAGGTGAAGAGGCAATGACCGCACCATTTTTGCTTCAAGCTGCCAAAGTTGCACAAAGTCAGTATCTTTTTATTGAAGCTGCTGATTATTTCAAAAGAGCTGGGCAAATTTATGATCAACTTGGTGACAGAGGAGCAATATTCGCTGCATATTATCAATATGCAGAAATCGTTGTAGAGGTTGATACCGCGACAGCTAAAACTATTCTTGAAAAGTTAGAAACGTTTGTTTACAAACCAGAGCAAACCGCTAAACTATTACACTTATACTGCAAATATCATACCTTTGTTGGCGAGGTAGCCCTCCTTGAATCTACTGCTCGAGAAGGTCTCGAACTAGCAGCAGATGATAGCCAGCGAAGTAACTTTCTATTTCATATTGGTCATACTTTGTGGTTACAAAACCTTCCTCAAAAGTCCATTCCTTATCTTGAGCAATCTCTCGCACTACGTCAAAAACAGCGGGACTTTGTTGGCGTTGCTGAGGTCACTATGATTCTTAGTGGGGTATTATTTGAGGTTAATCGGTTTTCGGAATCAGAAGAAATGCTAAAGGCTGCCGAGCACCTATACCAGGATTTAGGACGCGAACTCGAGCTTGCCAAAGTTTTTAATGAATTGGCTAGTAATCATTTAAAACAAGGCTATCCAAATAAAGCTATAGGGAAACTGTTAGCAGCAGATGCAATCTTTAAGCGCACTACTGGGGCTGGGTACGACCATACCGACGTTTTGCACGCGCTTGCAGTGTGCTGGTCATACTTAGGCGAAGAAATTAAGTTTTTTAACACCCTTGAACAAGCACTTTCAATGAGTGTCCAAGGTCATATTGGATTTAGAGGATCAATGTACCTGTCTTTAGGAGACTTTTATACTCGAATGGGTGCTTTTGAAATAGCTGAGGAAACCTTTAATTATGCACTCAGCTGGTCGGGTTTACCGGCTTATTTTCGCCCCACCGCTTTAAGGAGGCTTGCGCGTCTTTATATGTACGCAGGGCGCGATACGAGTTCACTAATAGACGATGTTGAAACTTTAGTACATCAGGCTGGAAATCCAGTTCAAGATGTATGCGCGCTTCTTTGCCTCAAAGCACAATGGACAGAACCAGATGAAGCAGTTTTTTTGGCTACAAGAGCTCTCAAGTTAGCCTACACTCATGGTTTTATGTATCAAGCACTCCCTGCGCTGATACGTTCTGCACAAGCATTACTTAAATTAGAAAAACCACACGAGGGGCTCGATGCAATTTCGCAAGCCAATGATATTCTAAAGCAAACTGAACTTTTCACCTACCGCACTGAATTGAACTTAACGGATTATCATATTCTAAAGGCTTTGGGAGATAACCAGGCAGATATAAAGCTCGAACAAATCCTCACCTGGCTATTAGAGGTTGCCAACACCAAAGTGCCACCGGAATACCGTGAAAGCTTCCTAACAAAAAACCCTGTAAATAAAGCTGTTTTAGATGAAGCAAAGCTCGTTGGGCTCGAGCTGTCATCCTAGTGTCATCACCTCTTGTTTATCCTCCTGGAGAACAAATGCTCAAAGGAGGGCATAATGAACAACCAAAGAAAATACATCCAACAAATGAAGTTAAGTATACTTTCAGTGCTCATATTTTTGCTAGCAGCTTGTGGCGTGGAACCTCAACCCATTTCAAAGTCACTTGACAATACAAGGCAAACCGAGGTTACCTTACCGGGGTTCAAAAAGCCCCAGAAAGTCACCTATGAAATTGTTGGAGATCAAGCTATTTTTGAAGGAGACATCATTCTAGGTAAGGTAGATACTGAAGGGAACCTCATAGAGAGTGAATTTGAAAGCCAGAGTATTGCTGGAAATAATGGACGTTGGCCTGGTGGTGTCATTCCCTATGAAATTGATGCCCAAATTAATTCTAGTGGTATTAGACATATCTTAGAAGCTATTGCTGAATGGGAAAGCAAAACACCTATCAGATTTATAGAAAGAACTACGGAGCCAAATTTCGTCAACTTTGTTATAGGCACTGAGGCTAATGCTTGTTTTTCAAATATAGGTCGGACTGGTGGACCTCAAAATATTAGCCTTACTTCCAACGGTGACTGCTCAAAAGGAAGCTTAATACACGAAATTGGCCACACTGTTGGTTTATACCATGAGCAATCTCGCGAAGACCGCGATAGCCACGTGACGATTTTATGGAACAATATCGAAAATGGTAGAGCTTCTCAGTTTGACAAATATGTAAATGACTCTTTTGACCTCGGGTCTTACGATTATAAATCAATCATGCACTACGGCGCATTTGATTTCTGCAAAAAGAAAAGTGATGGGAGTTGTATAGGTCCGACCATCGTAACCATTCCTGCCAACCTACCAATAGGTCAACGAAGTGGGCTTAGTTTTCATGACATCGGGGCTGTGAATAGACTCTATCCAAACAACAACGGTACGTTTAATGTAAGCAATGGGCAAGTTCCTGACTTTGCCAGCTGGGCATCGGCAAGCTACGCCAAACTTATTCCTGGTGACTATAACGGCGATGGTAAACAAGATTTTGCTTTACTGCGAAGGTCAGGTGGCTTTACCGATATTCCTGTTGCCTTATCTAAAGGCGATGGCACCTTTAAAGTAATCGTCATTCAAACCCCAGATTTTGCTGCTTGGGCTTCGAGTGCTGCCGTTCAAATTATTCCTGGGTTCTTTAACAACGACAAATGCACAGATCTAGCCCTTGTTAACGGTTTGCCAGGTTGGGCGACAATCCCCATTGCATTCGCTAACCTTAATTCATGCAGCGAAAGTATGACTGCAAATTTTAGTGTAACGAATCAAACGGTAGTTAACGTTCCTGGCTGGGCTACAGATATATTTGTCAAACTTGTTCCTGGTGACTATAACCGAGATGGTCGTACAGATTTAGCTTTGGTGCGTCAGTCGGCAGGATGGGCCAGTATTCCAGTTGCATTTTCTAATGGAGATGGAACATTTAATGTGACAAATCAAAACATTGTTAATTTCCCTTCTTGGGCTGCTAATTCGAGTGTCAAAATTATTGAGGGGGATTACAACGCGGATGGACGAACCGACCTAGCGCTGGTTCGCCAATCTGCAGGTTGGACATCAGTTCCCGTCGCCTTTTCAAACGGTAACGGAAATTTTACCGTGACAAATGAGCAAGTTGCGAACTTTCCTGCATGGGCTGCTGATTCTAGCGTCAAAATCATCCCTGGTGATTTTAACGGAGATGGACGTCAAGATTTGGCACTTGCCCGTCGCACTGCAGGTTGGAACACTACACCTATTGCTTTTTCAGTAGGTAATGGAAAATTTGAAGTAGAAAATGAAGCAAGTGTATATCTAGCCTTACCTAGTATTGGTTCCTTGGCAGACTTAGTTGCCAATACGTCAGTCCAAATCCTTCCAGGTGACTACAACGGCGACGGACGCACTGATTTAGCCCTAGTCAATCATTCCATAGGTTGGAATACTGTCCCTGTTGCTTTCGCAAATGCTGATGGTAGCTTTAATGTTACCAATCAACAACTTAGTAATTTCTCAAGCTGGGCAACAGCTTCTGGGGTACAGGTAATCGCTGGAGATATTAGTGGAGATGGCAAAACTGACCTCACA
>JAHEBB010000320.1 GCA_024642575.1 Trueperaceae bacterium
TAAGGGGTAAAGCTTTCATCATTTTTCCTCCAACTTCTACCTTTTTCTCAGCTAAAAAAGGGCTTATAGAGCAGGGGACTTTTGCTAATTAGTAGCAATAAAGCAGACTAAGACGCTTAGTCCAGTCTAATTACCTAAGTTGATTACGGCATCAGTATTTTCTTGACAAATGGCTTAGTCATTATCCTACAGTGACCGAAAATGGGGTGGAAAAATGGGGTAGGCAAGGGGCAACTGGGCTCGAGCCCAAAACCATCAAGCTACGACTTCCCAAACCTAGTTACTTAAAGGCTAAGCTTAATGACAGCCTACAAACATCTTTGAGTTCTTACAAAACCCGTCAGGATTTCGCGGACACACATCTCCTGGCAGGTAAGTGAGCATGAGCCATAAGGCAGATAATTTGATTTGTACAGCTTCGGTCATGAAAGGGCTCCTTGAGTACGGTTAAGCAAATTGTAGTGCCACGTTAGTATCACTAAGATTCTCTTTCAAGCCCTCAACTACTCTGAAAACAATATTGCCTTGTTTATGCCCAGTATCAACATACAGGTGCGCCTCGACGATTTGCTCGAGCGGGTGGTACCTATCAGAGTTGTTAGCTTGCCTGCCTCAATCAGCTTGACCTCCTGCTTGACCTTTCTTTTAGGAATAGCTTGGTTTAAGTAGAATCTTTCCACCTGTCATGTGATCCAAATAATCTTTTACTGCCTGTTTTGCCTCTTGCAAAGGAATCTCAGCTCTGATGGTGCTCTTGAGTTCAGTTAGCATGAGCCTTTGGGCACGCCGCCACATCCTTAAGATTTGCAGTAAATTCTTCTTGCTGATGTAGGGTCCTAACCAGAAGCCGTCAATGGCTTTATCTTCAAAGATGATTTGGCTAGGGCTGGCTTCAACTGCTTCACGAGAAAGCGCACTATAGATTATGACTTTGCTATGTTCTGGCAGTGCAGTTAGTAGCTGACCTGTCATCTTACCTGCCACTGCATCAAAAGCTAAGTGGCTGTCATGCTGATGACACAAGTCACGCAGCTGCTCTTCAAAATTAGCCTTGCTGCTATTTAACACCACGCTTGCACCTTGTTCTTTAAGAAACTCAACTTGAGCATCGCGACGAACAATGTTGATGACTTGAAGGCCCGCAGAACGAAAGAGTCGGTTTACCATTTGCCCAAGGCTACTCGCCGCAGCAGTAAGAACTATGGCTTTATGACCACATTTTTGAGCAATTTCCAAAAATGTGCTTGCTGTCAGCGGATTAACAAACGACATGGCACCTTGCTCGAGGCTTATTGCTTTGTTGAGCGGGAGGACACCTCCCTTGGCACTTGTGACCACATACTCAGCCCACATGCCATCGCCTTTTCCCTGATTCAAGCAAGCTACTCGTTTACCCAGAAAATAACGACCAATCATGCCTGGGCCAACAGCGACAACCATCCCCGAACCTTCGCCACCAGGTACAATAGGAGGCGTCAATTTAAAACCGTAATGACCTTCAAGTACGGCTAAGTCAGAAGGGTTTATAGGTGAAGCAGCCATTTTCACCAGCACCTCATCTTTACCTGGTTTGGGTACGGGTCGCTGTTCAACTCTTAGCGCTTCAACCCCCGTATAAGCATCTAAAACAACCGCAGTCATCTTCTCTGGAATAGGTAACTGACCCCTTGTTAATTCCTGTGCAATTTGATCAACTTGTAAACCTACCATTGCATACCTCCTTTCCTAATGTCCAAAACGGTCTTAAGCAGCCCTTCGCGGCACTGTCCTGCCACGACGCCAAACGTTTTCGAGAAAAGCTCGAGGGTAGTCCATTCGTAATAGCAATCCCAAAGCCAAGGCCATACCAATATTTCCAAGGGTTTCAACCGCCATAGGCGTTATACCTAGTAAGAAAGTAATTGCCATGATGATGCCCCAGCGCACGTAACGACCTTGGCTCAACAGGAGTAGACCTAGGGCAATTTCATAGGCAATGAGCAAGAGGGCAAAGAAAGCTGGCGCAGCGCCTACAACTAGCTCAAAAAGAATCTTGTAAGCAGGAATCAGGGCATTGTCAGCAGCCGTTGCATAAGTCGTAGGATTATTGCTAAAGAAGTAAATATTGACACCTGCCATCGCCAAAAAGAACAGACCATAAAATATACGGCCAATCCTGGGCCAGAACATACAAAGTACAATGGTTGCTAGCGCAAACAGTGAGCAAATTAAAAGAACTTGCATTCGAACACCTCCCTTGGTGATAACTTGGTATACGTAATTCCCTTCATAAATAGCCTAAACCCGTGCCAAAGTCATCTAGCAAAGGATTACAGGCAACGTCTGAAAAACCCTTACGAAAATGCAGTGTATTGGATTTTGGGGGCGGTCTTTATGCCGTAACATGATGTCGGAAAGTTTTAAAAGAGTAATACAATGTGATAGGGCAAACCTAGCAAAATGGCGTAAGGGCAGCAGCTACAAAACTGCCAGTCATCAGTGGCTCGAGCGCCTAGCATGTATCAATCAGTGCTGTTAAGTGTAAATGCCTTACTGCGCTCGAGCCTAGGGTGGTACTGGCTTGGACACGTAAACCACATAGCCTGTACTTATCAAAATGAATCCAATCAAGTCATATAGACCCAATGAGGACAGTTTTATTCGTCCCAAGAGCAGTTCTAAAAGTAGGGTGATGAAAGGCAGAGCCAACAATGTAAGAGTCATGCTTGTCATGTTAGAGAGTTGGACACCGAAAAAGAAAAGTGCCTGCGCGACAAACATCACCATGACCGAAGCAATGGCGATATAAATGTACTCTCGGGTCTGAATTGCTGATAGCTGTTTTTGTCCTGAAAATAGCGCGTACGTTATGACGGCAAGCGCGACGAAACCAGCAGGAATAATCATCAAACTGGTTCGTAGCCACTCACTCTTGATTGACGTCACACCAACAATCACCAAGTAGCCCACCGCAGACATGCACTGCATGAGTAGCCCGAGCATGACACCTCTAAACATGGTTTTATCCTTTCGACACCTGAATAACCACGTTGCCCTTTTCATGCCTCCTATCAACTTAGCCTGCGAAGCCTAAGCCAATCCAGAAGAGGGTTTGTGATAGGTTTTGCCTAGCCCTTATTTTTCTCCTTCATTATTTTAAGAACTTAAGCGCATCTCATCTGAACGCAATTCTCCTAATTCATGCTCTCAAGATGGAAATAATTGAGTTTTTCAGAATGATTGACCCTCTACTGAGTGAATTTGCTTCTACTCTCAAGCAGTTCTGAACCATAGGACTCGCTTCTAGTGAAGCTACCCATTTCATTGATTGCTAGCGATATTTATTCATAGCCGCTTTGCTCCTAAGGTTCAAGACTGTTTTGGTTGGGAATGATTGAGCTAGCCTCAATCATTCCCAAAAGTCTTTTACACCTCTTATCTGAATTTCTGAAAGACACGCGGATCGATCGCCGCAGCGCTGAACATGCCACCCGAAAGCGCTCCAGCAATTCCGGGGGTCAAAACATCTTGACCTGACAAAAATAGACCGGGAACAGGCGTGCGGGCGCTGAGTGCGTCTGAAAGCATGCGGCGCGGGGTCGTTTCGAGGCCATAGAAGCCTCCCTTTTCGTGACGGGTGAAGGCGGCGGTCGCGAGTGGGGTGCCCAGTTCGTGAAACTTGATTAGTGGCGCAAGCACCGGGAATTTCTCTGCAAAGAACGCCAGCATCTTGGCTTCGATCTTCTCCTTGAACGCTGCCCATTCCTTCGGGCGTTCCCTAGCGCCGCCGTCCGCGAATTCAGCGACAGCTGACCAATCGGACAGAACCATTATTTGGCCAGTGTGCTGCTTTGTGGGGCCAGGGTCATGCGCAGGATCCTTGAGAGAGGGAAAGGACACAAACGCCATTTGAATCGGCTCGTCTGCAACTGCCGACCAGATGCCGTCATTGATGTCCCAGGTTTCATGAAACCAGTGGTTGGCGCGCGTCGCGCCATGTTTGGCGATGTCTCCTTCAAAACCGAGATAGACCTCGAAATGACAGACCGACGGTTTGAAAGCTTTGATCTCACGAGCCCACTCCTGTTCACAAATGTTCTCTGGCAACAGACGCTTCACCGTTTCCGCTGCTCCAATCGCTGAGACGATGATAGGCGCGTTGATCTCTTCGCCGGATTCGGTGCGCACGCCCACGGCTTTGCCATCTTCGAACAAGATCTCACTAACCGACGTTCCAGCTCGAGCACTGCCACCCGCCGCTTCGATCACTGGAACAAGCCCCTTGGCGATGGCAGCGGCACCACCAACTGGGTAGGAGGCACCTTCGAGATAGTGACCCATGATAATGCCGTGAATGACAAAACTTGCTTCGTTTGGTTTGCCGCCATAGTCACCCCACTGCGCCGTTAACACCGTGGCGAGTTTAGGATTGCTAACGAGTTCCGCGATGACCTCGCCCGTCGTGCGACTGCACCAGCGCTGGATCTTCCTCTTATTCCACCAGGAATGGGCGGAACGGAATGGTTCAGGCATCGCTCGCTCAGCACCCACCATATGCCCTGCTTCCTCCGCCGACAATAGCGCCTCGAAGTAGGCATCTATTTCGGCAACATTATCGGGAAAACGGTCTTTAAGCTCCATCTTGTAGGCTTCAGCAGGACGCCCTACGGATATCTTGAAACCATCTGGGAAGCGCAGTATGTCATAGATGGTGCCGAGCGAGCGAAACTCGATGGTTCCGCCGCTGAGCCAGTCCAGAATCTTACCCGCAAATTGGTCATGGCCGAATGTGCCGCAATAGTGGAGGCCCACATCCCAGCTAAAACCATCACGACTGAACGTGTGAGTCAGTCCGCCAATCGCTTGGGCTTGCTCGAGTAGCAATACTTTATGATCCAACCGAGAAAGTGCCGTGGCTGTCGTCATTCCGCCCATGCCAGAACCGATAACAATAACATCGAACTCGCTTGCTGACTGATTAGGTGTCATTTGACTTCATCTCCTTTTCTAATTCCTGCTTTGTGAGTCGTTTGATTAAACTGGGTTTAAAAACAGCAAAGCCGTGCCAGAAGACACCTATGCCCCAACCCATAAAGCCTGCAACAGCCGAAAACGGGTTACCGGCAAAGAGACCCTGAATAAAACTAATACTGGTAATAATGCCAAAAACCGTTAAGTGAATAGCAAAACCAAGTTTTGCATTTGCTCGAGCTTTAGCTTTCTTCTCGAGACTGGCATATTCTTCTGAGGCTTGTTTAGGGGTTTGCTGACTAGAATCAATCATGACTTATCCTTCCTTTCTAAGAATCACGATTTAAAGGTATTTATTAATGCCTCCTAAACCGTTGCAGGTCTCACTCCCATCGCCCTATCAACTTTGCCAACTTTCGAACTTATTACCGATGGATTAAAGCCTTTAAAAATCAGCCACAGTGCCATCACCATTTCCTGCACGGCTAACGGAAGTTCCAAGATGCTATGGAGTGTCGATAAAGATTCGGTAACGGCGAACATAGCTAACAAGCCTGAAGCTAGATACGGTATGGCGCAAATCAGACCCCAAGCTGATAACCAGCGCGGAATTAGTTTTGATTGATACAACACGTAATAAAACATCAGCGCACCCAAGCAAAAGACGATGGTCAAAACAGAACCAACCTCATCTCCCTTGAGTAGCAAATTGCCCCAAGCTCGAATATCGGAACTATTTGGGGCTCCAGCCTTTACATAGGTCTGACTTAAGGGCACGAGCAACAGCCAGCCGATTGTCGTAGCAATATAGGCAACGGCCTCAAGCCCGCCCCTGAAAACAACATACCCAAGAGCCAAGGCTTCATTGAATTTTTTTAAGATGGGAAACATTACAACTGGAACCAGAGCCAGGGCAAGTCCCATGATCAATAGGAATAGCGCACTCATGATTAGTTGGTTTCCATTTGTAGAAATGTGGACAAGAGGATCCTGAGCACTGCGAATAGGTTCTGAAAAAACAAGACTCAGTACCCCTGTAACGGTGCCGATTATGTATAGTACGCCCACAATTACGGCATTCTTTCTGTGTGAATCCATGGTTCCTTTGCTTGTCATGGTATGACCTCCTTTTTTGTTTACCCTTTGAAGGCTCGATTATGTCTCAGGTTCGAGCGGGCCTCATAGGTCGTTTTGTTCCAACACTCCCAGTCTCGGTATCGCTTGTGGATGTATTGAAACCTTTCACAATCAGCCACAATGCCATCACCATTTCCTGTACGGCGATGGGGAAAACAAGCATCACATTGACAAAGGTTGGCAGCGTAACAAAGGGAGACGCGAGTGCAGCGGTGAGAATGGTGGCGCAGGCAATAAAGCCCCAA
>JAHEBB010000321.1 GCA_024642575.1 Trueperaceae bacterium
GATGAAGCGCACTGCGTTTCTCAGTGGGGGCATGATTTTAGACCCGAATACATTCAACTTGCGCTATTGGCAGACATCTTTCCAAGTGTTCCGAGAATTGCCTTAACTGCTACCGCCGACGCGATGACGCGGCAAGAAATTGTTGAACGTTTGAGGCTCGAGCGTGCTGAGCAATTTGTATCGTCTTTTGATCGTCCAAATATCCGCTATACCGTTATTGATAAGAACAACGCTAAAGAGCAGTTTCTCAGATTTTATCAAGCTGATCATCAGGGAGATGCTGGCATTATTTATTGCTTGTCGCGAAAATCTGTTGACAGTACCGCCTTATGGTTGCAAAAACGTGGCCTAAAGGCGTTGCCCTATCATGCAGGACTTTCCAATCATCAACGTCAAGAACATCAAGAGCGCTTTTTAAAAGAAGATGGTCTAGTTATGGTCGCAACTATTGCCTTTGGCATGGGCATAGATAAACCCGATGTTCGTTTTGTGGCCCATCTGGATTTACCTAAAAGTCTTGAGGGTTATTACCAGGAAACAGGCAGGGCTGGTCGTGACGGTGCAGCTGCGAATGCTTTTATGACCTATGGTCTTGCCGATGTTGTGGCAATGAGAAGGATGCTCGAGCAGTCTCAAGCGCCTGAAGCTATAAAGCGTGTTGAACATCAGAAATTAGATAAGCTACTTGGGTACTGTGAGTCTGTGCGCTGTCGCAGACAAAACTTGCTGGACTATTTTGGCGAAACCCTGGCTCAGCCTTGTGGGAATTGTGACCTTTGCCTAAACCCTGTTGAAACCTGGGAAGGCACTATACAAGCCCAGAAATTGCTTTCTACGATTTACCGAACCGAGCAAAAGTTTGGGGCTGGACACGTCATCGACATTCTTTTAGGGAAAATGACGCCGCGCCTAAGTAGCCTTGGTCATGACCGTTTAAGTACCTTTGCGATTGGTCAAGAACTGGATGAAAAACAATGGCGAAGTGTTGCTAGGCAACTTGTTGCAGCAGGGTACCTAACCACCGATAGTCAAGGTTATGGTTCCTTACTTCTGGGTCCGAAAAGTGCTGCGGTACTAAAAGGCACCGAACAAACCTATTTTCGCCGAGATCAGGTAGTAACTAAGCTTAAGGGAAGTAAACAGCCTAAGCAGCTAAATTCTGAAGATGCTAAAGCCTTTGAAGCACTTCGCACATTAAGGGCTGAGCTGGCAAAGGAACAAAACGTACCTGCTTACGTGATTTTTCATGATAGTACCCTCAGGCAAATGCTGGAGGTAAAAGCTAATAGCTTAAGCACACTTGGGCAATTGAGTGGGGTAGGGAAGACCAAGTTGGGGCGCTATGGGCAAGCCTTTCTAGAGGTTCTCCTCGACTTTTTTCCTGAAGCGTCTACAAAGAAACCCTTAGATGCTCAATCGGTACTCTTAGAAGATGATCTTGACACCTATGAAGAAACCTTGAAACTCGTTTTAGAAGGCTACGAGCCTGAAGCCATTGCCACTATGCGCAGTTTAAAACTGCGAACCGTCGAAGAGCATTTTGTCGAACTGGTAAGAAGAGGACATTTGAGTGTAGAAGAGGCAACTGGGTTGGAGCAGGAAAATCTTGATGAAATTCAAGCAGCCTTTGAAGCCCTGTCAGACGAAGAAAAACCCTATCTAAAGCCACTTTTTGAAAGCTTAAAAGAGAAGTATTCTTACGCTATGTTGAAATGTGCCAGAGCAACGTTTTGATCGAAAAGTAACGGTATTTTCTTGTATGAATTCGAATTCCCTTTGCTACCCTTGGGCCTTTGGAATTCCATAATTTCGTGATTGATAGCTGCTGGTGGGTTTGAGAAGAAGTCTGCAACGACTTGATAGATTGCGTGGTAGTTTGAATTCATGATTCCCAAGCTAAAAAACTCTTGGCTTATTGCCTTGATTTCTGTATGCGCTGGCGCAGTTTATGGCATTATAAATTATTTTCTCTTTAGGAAACTTGAAGGTCTCATGGCACCTTCGTTTTTGTTTCTGGTACCTTTGGTTGTAGGCTTGGTCGCCGCGCTTTTGACACCAGAAGAAAGACCTATTAAGGCTTATCAAAATGCAGCGCTCTCAATATTGGTCATTGCGATTATAACCACGTTGTGGCAGTACGAATCCCTGTTTTGCTGGGTGATTTTAGCTCCTATTGCCCTACTTGCTGCTGCTATTGGGGCATTTATTGTCAATATGGTGCGGTATTGGTCTAAATCGAAGGCTCGAGTCTTATTTGGCCTCGTGATTTTACCCGCAGTAGCATTTCAATTTGAGAATGCGATTCCAGCTGAGACAATCTTTAAAACGACCCATACCAGCATTCTTATAGAAGCCCCTGCTCATGCCGTCTGGCAAGAAATAAAAAGTGTATCTACCATTTCAGCATCTGAATACCGAGATAGTTGGACGCATTTGTTTGGTTTGCCAAGACCTTTAGCGGCAACCCTCTCCTATGAAGGTGTTGGTGGTATGCGTATCGCTGGTTTTTCAAATGGGCTTAGCTTTTATGAAAAAGTTATTGGCGGTCAGTTTGTTGACGTCATTAGTGGTCGCTACACCATTGAGGAAATCTCAGACTCGAAAAGTCTTTTGCACCTAACCAGTACTCAGCGATTAAGTAGTAAGTTGAATAGCTATGCTGGGTTTTGGGTTAACGCGGTTATGGCTGATTTGCAAAACACCATTTTAAAGGTGATAAAACATCGGAGTGAGAAAGAACTGTCTTAATTTATTTAAGTCACACTAATTAAACAAGAAAAGTGCCGCAGATTCCTGCGGCACTTTTGATAGGTATGGTTAGGCTTGAGCTGAAGGTTGCTGACCTTCTTTAGCAGGGGGAGGAACAAAATCCTCTTTTTCTTTACCTTGCTCTATAAGCATAAGGTTTAAAACTTGCTGGAAATCTTTAACAGGATGAACCGTGAGATCATTTAGAATGGCTTCAGGTACATCTTCTAGATTTGCTTCGTTTGCTTCAGGAATAATAACGTTTTTAATCCCGGCCTGGTGCGCAGCCAGAAGTTTTTCTTTGACGCCACCAATAGGTAAAACACGACCACGTAAGGTTATCTCACCAGTCATAGCAAAATCGCCACGAACAGGTCGTCCGGTTAAAGCACTAACAACCGCTGTTGCCATAGCAATACCAGCACTAGGTCCGTCTTTAGGCGTGGCACCCTCGAGCACGTGAATATGCACATCACGATTTTCGTAAAAATCTTCAGAAATGCCAAATTTATCGGCGTGACTTCTTAGATAGGCAATGCCAGCTTGGGCAGATTCTTTCATTACATCACCCAGTTGACCCGTTAAGGTAACCATGCCCTTGCCGGGAACAGACACAACTTCAATATCTAGGGTAACGCCACCAAAAGGCGTATAAGCAAGACCATGGGTAAGACCAATTTGAGGTTCTTTTTCCGCCTGGGTATCTCTAAAAGGCGGAACGCCTAGGAGCGAGCGGGCTTTCTCAGGGTCAATGCTACGCACACCTTTCCAGGGCTGGTCAAGGTATTCTTTGGCAGACTTACGTGCAACCTTAGCAATGAGCCTATCCATGTTACGTACGCCAGCCTCACGGGTGTATTCCTTGACAATGCGCTCAATACTTGCATCCTCCATGGTTAGTCTTTGCTCTAAACCATGATCTTTAAGCTGTCTAGGCGTACGGTAACGTTTAGCAATTTCAACTTTTTCCTCGAGCGTATAGCCAGGAATCTGAATGAGTTCCATGCGGTCTAAAAGAGGGCGAGGGATGGTTGAAAGACTATTTGCGGTGGTAATAAACATGACTTTAGAAAGGTCATAGTTTATTTCTAGATAGTGGTCATTAAACGTATCGTTTTGCTCAGGATCAAGAACTTCGAGCAGCGCAGCAGAGGGGTCACCTCTAAAATCAGCGGTCATCTTGTCAATTTCATCAAGCAAAAAGACAGGATTTATTTTGCCCGCTGTGCGCATACCCTGAACAATACGACCAGGTAGTGAGCCAATATAGGTACGGCGGTGCCCACGAATCTCTGCTTCATCTCTCACGCCGCCCAAGCTCATGCGTACAAATTCACGGTTTAAGCTGCGCGCAATAGATTTCGCTAATGAGGTTTTACCAACACCAGGAGGCCCAACCATACACATGATAGGCGGCTTGTAGTTGCTATCTTTCATGTCTTTGGTTAACTGGCGGACAGCTAAAAACTCAAGAATACGAGCTTTAGGCTCTTCAAGAGCATAGTGATCTTCGTCAAGAATCTTCTCAGTATGATTAATGTCTAAGTGTTCTTCATCGACTTCATTCCAGGGTAAGTCTAAAAGAACATCAAGGTAGGTTCTAACAACGGTTGCTTCTGGCGAACCACCTGACATTTTTTCCAGTCGATCAATTTCTTTAAGGGCACGTTCTTTGGCATGCTCAGGCAGGTTTTTGGCTTCGACTCTTTTGCGAAGTTCTTCAACTTCAGAGACCTCATCATTACCTAGCTCTTTTTGAATGGCCTTCATCTGTTCGCGTAAATAGTATTCGCGTTGATTGTTGTCCATCTGTTGCTTAACTCGAGCGCTAATTTGTTTTTCTGTATCGAAACGCTCGAGGTCACGTGATAAATAGCTATAGACCAATTCGATGCGTTTAACAGCGTCAGCTTCTTCAAGAACTGCTTGCTTGTCCTTAACATCCCAGGTGGCATATTTGGTAATGACGTCTGCCAGAGGACCAGCTTCTCTTAAGGCATTGAGGTTTTCATGATGAAAAGAATCGAGCCTGAGATTTTTATTTTGTTGAGCATAATCTCTAAAAGCAGACTTCGCTTGCTCAATGAGGCCGCGGGTATGTGCTTCATTAGCATTGCTACTGGTTTCTGTAATGGTTTCAACTATGGCACGTAGCGAAACCCCATTAATATACTGTTTAACCTGAACACGCTCACGGCCTTCAACAAGTACCTGTAAGGTATCATCAGGTAAGCGAATGACCTGTTTAATAATGCCAAGCGTACCTATACTGAAGAGTTGCTCGCCAGCAGGGTCATCAACGCGAGGTTCGCGCTGCGTGAGAAGTAAAACTCTGTTATCGCCCGCCTGCGCTTCTTCAAGAGCGCGTTTAGACTTAGGGCGACCGACATCCACATTTTCCAGTGTGCGTGGAAGCACAACTTGCGTTCTTAGTGCTATTACGGGTAGTTCCCAATCCATAGTAGTTAGTATGAGGCAAAGGGTCAGGCTTTATCCGTAAGGTGGCTAACGACTCTGCCTAGGTGTACAAAATTGGAAATAGAGGCTTGGCTCGAGCTTTTGTTACAGTCAAAACCTCTCAAAGGGAAAAAGTATCATTGCGACCTTGCAGTACAAACTGAACAAGGTAATTAGCTAGGGCTATCAGAAAGATTTTTAAATAGTCCTAAGTTCTTTACTACCTGTATTGGAATAGGTGTTACTGAATCATCCTCTTGAATTAAGTTGATAGGGTTTGTTTCTGGCTACCATGATCGCTTCGCGGCCTTGTTCATGGAGTGTGCGCTCGAAATCGGTCATTACAGGAATTTCGCCGTGAACCATATAGATAGTTGCGCCTTCCGTATGTTTAACCCACTCGAGCAAATCGTCTTTATCTGCATGGGCTGAAAAGCCGTTAATGGTGTGACGACTGGCTCTTACTCTAATATCCTCACCAAAAATTCGTACACTCTCTGCACCTTCAATTAAGCGCCGACCCAAGGTGCCTTCAGCTTGATAGCCAACAACAACCAAACTGGCTTCTTTTCGCCAGAGATTATGTTTGAGATGGTGTAAGATTCGCCCACCGGTCATCATGCCTGAGCCGGCAATGATAATGGCCTGACCTTGATAGTCATTAATTTTTTTAGAATCTTCAACCGATATAGTATATTTAAGGGTTTTTGGTTCAAACGGATCTTTGTTTTGTTCTAAGTGATCAGCAATTTCGGCAATAAATTCATTGGCACTGTCCATATAAAATTGAGTCATTTTGCTTGCCATAGGCGAGTCAAGAAAGATGGGCATGTTGGGAATCTCGCCCTTATTCTGCATCTTTTTTAGATTGTATAAAATCGCCTGAGTGCGCTCGAGCGCGAAACTGGGGATCATGACTTTGCCACCAGATGCCAGGCTTTGCCTTAGGACTTGCTGAAATTCTGCAAGGGTTGCTTCTAAGCTGCGGTGCGTTCGGTTAGCGTACGTTGACTCAATCAGAACAGCGTCGCAGCCTCTAGGCAATTTGAAATCTGCCTGAATACTGCTTTCACGGTTGCCTAAATCACCCGAACATATGATGCGCCCAG
>JAHEBB010000322.1 GCA_024642575.1 Trueperaceae bacterium
GCAGACAGGCTCGAGCCCAAGCGCTCAGTCGAACCGCTATCCTATTAACTAAACTTTTTTCTTCATTATTCTCTCTCCTTAAGCCCCGATTTTATCGGGGTTATTTTTTTGCGCCAATGGGTTAGCTCCCAAAAGTAGCCAGTAAGCTTTGCCTTTAGAGTCTTATTTGTCTAGCTATTTCAAAAACCAATCTTTCATTTGAAAAATAAATGCATCATGATAGGGCTATAAATAAAAATTTATAAATAATAAGTATTTATTTTCAATAACCGTAAGTAATTGAACCCAAATCATGATAAATATAAATAAATACTTGACAATTATTAATTATACCTTTACAATTTCAAACAAGAAAGGGCGAGATAATGATGATTTATCAGGAACAACTTGCTAAAGAAAAACTTTCCAGTTATTACCTAGAAGCTAAGCAGTACCGCCTTGTTTCAGAAAGATTGCGTCAGCGTTTTGCTCTTTACTTAAGAAGTCTAGCTTTGAGGCTCGAGCAAGAGCGTCCCTCTAAAGTAGGAAGCGCAGTAGCTAAGCAGCAGGCATACTAATAAAAATCGGAACTTGTTTGACATTAAAAAAGTTGAGGGCTCTTAAGCATAAAAAGCGCTATTCCTTTTTAGCTTAAATAAGCTTTTAAAGGCATAAACTTACAGATTTGTAGAAGTCAAGGGGTTGTTCTTGAGTACACTTATTGAGCTAGAAGCTATTAGTAAGATTTATAAAAAACGAGGCGGCAAAGAAAAAGTTGCTGCGGTGACTGATCTAAGTTTTGAGATTGCTCGCGGCGAGATTGTGGGCCTACTTGGGCCAAATGGTGCAGGTAAGACAACCACCATCAAAATGATTTGTGGGCTTATAAGACCCGATGAAGGCCATGTTTTTGTTAATAGCTTTGACATTGTTAGAGAGCGGCAAAAAGCTCTGCGGAGTATTAGTGCGGTGCTCGAGGGAAATCGTAATCTTTACTGGCGTATGACTGTGCAGGAAAACCTTGAGTATTTTGCGGGTAATCGAGGGCACTCAGCTAGAAGTGTGCGTTCAGAAATTAACCGCCTTATTGAGCAGTTCAGGCTCGAGTCAAAGCGTCATGAACTGGTGAATAATCTTTCAAGAGGTATGCAACAAAAACTAGCAATTGCCGTGGCCATGCTAGCAGGTACTGAAGCCGTTCTCTTAGATGAACCCACTTTGGGTCTAGATGTTGAAACGGGCTATGAAGTCAGAGAGCTTTTAAGAGCCATAGCTCAAGAAGGGCGCACGGTCATTATTAGTACGCATGATATGCCCGTAGTGCAAGATCTTTGCGAGCGTACCGTGATTATTAGTTCAGGTCGTGTTTTGGTTGATGATAGGGTTTCAAGCCTGATGAAGCTTTTTGAGACCAAAGCCTATAGCGTGAGTCTGGCAAAACCGCTAAGTCAGATGCAAGTGACGAGACTAAAAGCAACCTTTGCGGTCCTTAGCTTTGCCGACGATTATAAAAGCTTTACCGTTACGCTAGAACATGATGAAGCGATTTATACCCTTATGGATATTTTGCGCTTAGAGCGTACACCTGTCGAAGCGCTGGACCGTACCAGCATTCACTTTGAGCAGGTTTTCAGGCAACTTGTGAATGGTCAGGTAAAGAATCATCAGATGAGGGAGTCAAACCATGTACTTGCTTAATGTCGTTGGGGCAAACCTGCGGAAAGTTGCCATTGAGATGCGCCGTTATTTGCCTAACACCATCAGCATGATTGTTACTATTTACGCCATTTTCCTGATGTTTTTTCTAGGGATAAAGTTCATTGGTAACCCAAGTAGTGCTGAAGCCAATACTCAGTACATGATTGTTACTACGGTGATGTGGTTTCTAACGCTTATGGCGATGCAGGGCATTGGCTGGGAGATTACCACCGAAGCTACCCGCGGAACGCTCGAGCAGCTTTACATGTCACCTGTACCTGCCTGGTTCATACTTTTTGCGCGCATGCTAGCAACCATTCTTTTAAACCTAGTTGTTTACGCTGTTATTTTGCTCTTGATAATGGCAACCAGTAGCCAGTGGTTACGTTTTGATTTGCTAACGCTGCTTCCCCTCTTTTTTATTTCTATCTTAGGCATGATTGGCGTGGGCTTTATGGTTGCGGGTTTAGCCCTTATCTTTAAACAAATTCAGGCTTTTTTGCAGATAGCTCAGTTTATTTTTTTGGCCATGGTGGCTGTGCCAATTGGGCTTTCACCTTATCTTGAACTTGTCCCTGTTGTAAGAGCCTCGAGCATGATTCGAGAGGCCATGACTTCGGGCGTTTCGCTATTTGACTTTGGTGCCAATGCCTGGCTTTTACTTTCTCTCAATGCTTTTGTTTATTTTTCTTTAGGCCTTCTGATTTACAAATGGGCTGAGACCAGGGCCATGAACCTTGGTTTGCTTGGTCAATACTAAATTTGCTTTCCTCTTTTGTTCCAAAGGTGTCGCGCTCAGCTATGTCTGGGCGCAATTTTTTGTCGTTGCCGCAAAACTTCGTAAAGCAAAAGTGCGCCTGAAGTTGCAACATTCAAACTATCTGCCATACCACTCATCGGAATGATGACTTTGCTTTCTGCGGCCTGAAACCAGTCATGGGCTAACCCATCATGTTCGGTTCCCAAGATGATTGCGGTGGAGGCTTTGTAATCTTCATCCCAGTAAGAGCGCGTGGCACTGGGCGAAGTGGCAACGAGTTTTATTTTATGGGCTTTTAAATAGGCTATAAGTTCAGCGGATTCTAAAGCCAGAATGGGGCGGCTAAAGACACTACCTACGCTCGAGCGAATCACATTTGGGTTATAAATATCGGTGCCTTTGCCGGTTAAAAAAACCGCGTCAGCCTTTACTGCGTCGGCGGTACGTAAAAGTGCGCCAACATTGCCAGGTTTCTCAAGTCCATCAATCACTAGAACCAGCGCCTTTTCAGGCAAGGCTATATCTTTTAAGGTTTTTTCTTGAATGGCTGCCAGCGCTATCAAACCATCAGGGTTTTGGCGAAAACTAAGCTTTTCAAAGGCGTCACTTGAAACTTCAATGCGCTCTAGATCCTGACATTCTGCTAACAGCATTTCCCCCTCAACGCGCAAGAACTTGGGGCAGTAAAGAATTTGCTCGAGCCTGATTCCAGCGTCAAGCGCCCGACTTAATTCTTTAGTTCCCTCTATCAGAAAACGCCCTTCACTCTCTCTACTGCGCCGATCTTTGAGTTTGACCAAATATTTAATATGGGGATTTTTTGCACTATCAATTTGCCTTATGCTCACAGCATATTGTATTCATAATTCGCTCTTAAAAAACGTCTTGGCGGTAGGATGCCCTATGAAAAAACGTCAGGCCGCCATGGTCTTTATCCTGATTACTTTGTTTCTGGACATTTTAGGATTAGGGATTGTTATACCGATTCTCCCCGAGCTGATTAAGCAGTTTGTCGGGGGAAGTGAGTCTTCGGCAGCTGCTTATTTTGGCCCTTTGGCAGCTGTTTATGCCCTTATGCAATTTATTTTTGCTCCTGTCTTAGGTGCGCTTTCAGATCGGTTTGGGCGTAGACCCATTATATTAATTGCCCTTTTTGGTCTGGCGATTGATTATTTGATTCAAGGCTTTGCGCCAAATATCATCTGGCTTTTTGTTGGGCGCATTTTAGCAGGCATTATGGGTGCCAGTTTTACTGCTGCTAACGCCTATATTGCCGATATCTCCACCCCAGAAAATCGCGCGCAAAACTTTGGTCTGGTTGGGGTTGCCTTTGGCCTAGGGTTCATTTTTGGCCCCGCCCTTGGTGGTGTCTTGGGTGGTATTTGGATACGCTTGCCCTTTTTTGTATCGGCAGGTCTGGTGCTTGTGAACTGGCTATACGGTTTTTTCGTGCTGCCAGAATCTTTAAAACCTGAAAATCGCAGCCAATTTTCCTTAAAAAAAGCCAATCCAGTTGGCAGTATTTTGCTACTCAGAAATTACTCTCTGGTCGCCAGCTTAGCTATGACCTTTGTGCTGACTTCACTGGCGCAGCGGGGTTTAGAAACAACCTGGGTGCTTTATACAGGCTATAAGTTTGGCTGGGGAGAACGTACCAATGGTCTTAGTCTGGCCCTTGTTGGGGTTATGGCGGTCATTGTGCAAGGCTTCCTTATTCGACCAGCCATTAAACGCCTAGGGGAGCGGCGAGCTATTATTTGGGGTTTGAGTCTTTCGGTCTTAAGCTTTTTTATGTACGGCATAGCCAGCGAGTGGCTGATGTATGTCATTATTGTTTTGGGTTCCTTGAGTGGTATTGCTGGCCCTGCTATTCAGGGCCTGGTTGCGGGTACGGTTAGGGCAGATGAGCAAGGTAAAGTCCAAGGTGCGCTTACTTCCCTTATTAGCTTAACCAGCGTTTTTGCACCTCTTATTTTTACCACCGGGTTATTTGGTTATTTCACGTCAGAAAAAGCCCCTATAAAGTTGCCAGGAGCACCCTTCTTTTTAGGTTCATTGCTCTTTCTCGTATCTTTAATTTTGCTAAATCGGCTGTTTGGTCGTTTACCTGCTGTTGAACGGGTCGAAACTGTTAGTTAGGATTTTTATGAATGGCAATCGGTAAGAGGGGTAGCGCTCGAGCTATTTCCTATTTACTTTTATAATCTGGGCAAACGGTAGCTGATTTTTGGGCTTTTGAAACTTCAAGCAAGAGCCTTACCAAAAAGAATCTTAATTTAACCTAAACTTAGCTTATGTCAAACTTGATTCAAGCCAGCGAATTACAGAACCTATTAGGTGATGAGAAACTGCGCGTTGTAGATGCGCGCTTTTCTCTTACTGACCCTAAAGCGGGGCAAAATGTTTATGCTAAGGGGCATATTCCAGGGGCCATCTTTTTTGATTTGGATAAGGATTTGTCTCAGCCAGCAAGTAAACATGGAGGTAGACACCCTTTACCCGATATGCAGCTATTTGCTGATAAGTTGGGCCAAAGAGGGATAGGCAATGAGCATCTGGTCGTAGTCTATGATGATGCTAGCGGGGTTTATGCCGGGCGCTTATGGTTTATGCTCAAGTATGCTGGGCATGAACAGGTAAAGGTTTTGGATGGAGGTTTGCAGGCTTATCTGGGGATAAGTGGAAAGTTAGGGTCTGACCTGCCCACCTACGCCAAAACGACATTTCAACTCAACTTACAAGCCGATAAAATCGTGACCAAAGATTACATCTTGCGAAATCTCGAAAACCCAGATGTTTTACTTATAGATGCCAGAGGTGCTGAGCGCTACCGCGGCGAAACCGAGCCAATCGATGCCAAGGCTGGACATATTCCAGGAGCTATGAATTTGCCCTATACCGAGAATCTGGCGGCGGGTAAATATAAGTCTCCTGAAGCCCTATATGAGCGTTTTGCTGACCTTGAAGAGGCAGACGAAATTGTCGTTTATTGTGGTTCAGGTGTGAGTGCCAATCACAATTTTATAGCCCTTGAAGAAGCTGGTTTTAAAGACATTAAACTTTATGTAGGTTCCTGGAGTGACTGGTCAAGTTATGAGACTAATCCTGTAGCAACAGGGGATGAGTCTGGTTCCTAGACTTGATAGTACTCATATCAACTTTTCTCACTTTAATTTGCTAGACTAAAGGCATGACTGCAAAAGCAAGTTCTAACCATTGGCTCTACAAGATATTCCGTGAACCTGCGAATAGTTTAAGCCATTTAATTGGCATTTTTTTAAGCATTGCAGGTTTGGTTGTTCTGCTGGTTTTTTCAAATGGAGAGCCCTGGCGCATTACCTCATTTGCAATTTACGGCTCGAGCCTGATCATTCTTTATACAGCAAGTACGCTTTACCATAGTCTCAAAGTCGGGAATCGGGTACTTAAAGCCCTTAAACGCTTTGACCATATGGCCATTTTTGGCTTAATTGCAGGCACCTATACCCCGGTTACTCTGGTCACCCTACAAGGTGGAAAAGCTGCCTGGGGTTGGTCCATATTTGGTGTAATTTGGGGTTTTGCCTTGTTAGGCTTCATCTTTAAAATCACCTGGATGAAAGCGCCACGCTGGCTCTACACGGCACTTTATGTGGTGATGGGTTGGATGGCTATTATCGCTATTGTCCCGATTGTTCAGACCATGCCTTTTGGTGGCCTTATGTGGCTTATGATTGGTGGTTTGTTTTACACGATAGGTGCTGTCATTTATGCCCTTAAAAAGCCAAATTTTAAATATTTTGGGTTTCATGAAATCTGGCATTTGTTTGTTTTGGCGGGTAGTATTAGCCACTTTGTGATGATGCTTAAGTACGTTTTACCTGTCTA
>JAHEBB010000323.1 GCA_024642575.1 Trueperaceae bacterium
CGCGTTTACTTGACAGTATTTTGTTGTCTCAAGAATCTGTAACCCAGAGAATGGCAGCCAAATAAAAAAGACGGGCCTAAGACCCGTCTTGTAAGAGCTTTAAGTTTGATTTATTTTGCTAGGGCAACCTTAGCAGGGTCAACAAACGTGTAGCCCATTGCCTTGATAGAATTAATCATGCTTTCAAACTGAGCTACCGAAACAGCATTGCCTCCTGTATAGCTCGGGTCAAGAATATAAGGGTGGAAGAACAGACCAAACCAGGGGCAACGGAGTACGCGGTTAGCTTTGGCAGCCTCGAGCACATCAGGAATCAAATATTCAGGTTGAATACTGCCACCATTCTCTGGCACCATAAGGCTACCGTACGCATCTTTGACAGGGTAAGGGAAAAATTGACCTGCAACCAGATCACCTTCCTGGTAAAGACGGCGCTCAAAATTACGATTGTAAATACTATTAAAAGCAGCACCAAAACTCGGTTCAAAGGCGTAGTGAGGGGTTGTCCAGCCTATCGGCTTAAGACCAAAACTCTCGAGTATCTTTTTGCCGTCCTGGATTCTGGTACTGGCTTCAGCAACGCTTAAACCTGCAATGGGTCCATTGGCATTTGCATCCCAAAATTCCCAGTCATCACCCGTTTCACCATCACGGTTTTTCAGCTCTTTAAACTGATGCGTAAGACCGTGTTGGAAAATGCTACCACCCGACTTTAATTTAGGTATACGTAAAACTTGAAGCAGAGCCAAAAGATTATCTGACCAGCGTAGCGTTACATTGGTATTGTTATTGTAATAGTAAGGAATAACGGTGGCAGAAAAAGGAATTTTAAGTTTATTCAGGCTGTCAATCATCCGTTTGAGTTCTGTTGAGCTGTTACTGGGGTTGAGATCTTCCATACGCGCAACGGCTTGGGGTGCGCAGGTCTCTTGGTGACCTAACATGGGCCCCATGAGATCAGCAAAGACCAAATAACGGTCAGTTTCATGCATATAGGCAAAAGGAATATCGGCAAAGTACCAGAAATTACCGCTTTGCAGCGCGTAAGGAATACTCTGACCTGCAGCATTTTTAGCTGTAGCATGCACCGTAACTTTGGCAGGGTCAGTCACAGCAACTTCAATCATTTCCATAGGGGCAAGATATTTTTTAAAGGTATACCCCCGGTAATCCACTTGGTTATAGGTTGTGGTGTAAAGCTCCTGGGTATAAGCAGGCACAATTTGGTTATAGCTCAAACCCAAAGATGCTAAGTCAAGTGACCAGACCTGATAATTAATCCAGGTTACAGGAGCGCCTGCGGTAATATCAGCAATCAAAGCAGGTGGTACGGGGTCACCATAGGTACTACCCATATAAAAAGTACGCAAATAGTTTTGAGCTTGCCCAGCTTGATAGCTGGAAACGCTTTGCATAACAACATTTATACCTTCATAACGGCGAGCAAGATTGGCGATAAACGTGCTATAAATTTTAGAGATGTCTGTATAGGTAATGGCCTGCGTGCTTAAACCTGCTGTTGCAAGTGAAAAGCTATTATTATCGCCTGCTTGATCCGTTTCTTTCATTCGTTCGGGCAAAACACCCGGCATAATATATTTGCTACTCGAGGCACTTTGGGCTCTTAAAAAGCTAGGGCTCGAGTCTGTATAAAGTATAAGAACAGAATTAGGAAACGCAATATTGGCCTGGGTTTTATCAAGAGGTTTGTTATCAAATTCTTGAGGAGATTGCTGACAGGCCGCCAAAAAGATAAGTGCCATTAAAATAATAAGGCGTAAGGGGGAAATTAATCGAGTTTTTAACATTTTAAACTCCTAGATAAAAAGGAAACAAATAATCTAAAAAACATATCTAAATAGGCAGTAAGCATGCCCTGCTACGTTCCAAACGATCAAATACAGACCCAAAGTCTATATAATAATTCATATTATCAAATCAACAGGTGCATGCGTCACAAAGAGTCTATCCAGTTTACATTCATGAAGGTTTTTTAAACTCATCTTAAGGCCTAAATAATGCCTTTAGTTTAACGAACTTTCAAAAAACTAGAAAGCTTAAGCTGGGTTTCTCTGATAAGAAGGGTCTCCTCTAAACTTAAAGGCAATTGATTACGCCTTATCTCTTCAAGAGAGCGGATCAGAGAACTACAGCTGCCCAAAAGCTTATGCTTGGTAACCAGTTCAGGTGAGTAACGCTCGAGTTTACATACATTTCGGCACTTAGGACAACGCACAATCGATAAGTACTCTGCCTTTAGATGCTCGGAATCACAGTGGCGGCATTTGAAAACATACATAAACACATTGTGCGTGAGTCTCTGGCTTTTTTTAGGTTAAGCATCACAGTTAAGACCAAGCTAGCTCTTAAACTTGAGAAAGCCTTTGTTTAATGCACATTTCGGCAAAATTATAGGTAAATTTAAGGTGTTTATTTCAGCTAGACTTTGGTAGCTTTCCCCTAAGAAACACGCTATAAGCTACTAATTAATGACTGAAGTTCCTCTTAGGAAAACAAAACCATGGCGTATAATGACCCATTGGGTTTCCTGAAAGGAAGTTATGGCGCGCTTGCTTTTGATACTTGCCGCTATTTTACTGTTGCTGTTTGGGCTAGGCTATCTTGGTGCCCCGCGGCAAAATAGTAGTTTTATACTTTTTGCAGGTCTCCTCTTTTTACTGGGTATAGTCAGTGGTAGGCGCTCAGCCAAAAAGTCCCAATCAGATATTGCAGAAGACGGGCTCGAGCCTGTCTCTAGTCTAGTCGAACAAGGTAAGAAAATTGAGGCTATAGGCTATTACCGTGAATTAACAGGAAGCAGTCTTAAAGAGGCTAAAGCTTATGTTGAAGGGCTTAATGCAAAACCCCAACTTAGCTCCATACCCCTGAGTTCTGAACTGGAAGACGCTATTCGAACGCTAAAAGAAAAAAGTAAGATTGAAGCCATACGCGAAGTTCGCAGTTTAACGGGGCTAAGCTTGCGTGAAGCCAAAGATTATGTTGATGAGCTTTAAGGTTAAATAAAAGGTAAACTAGCTCGAGCTAAGGTCTGAGCCGTTAAATTTATGATTCAAGCTATCTCTGTCAGAACTCCCAGGTATTTTAAAAACCTAGCTAGACATCAGGTATATATCGACTTTTCTTGGTCCAGGCATCAACCTTGCCCTAAACTTAGCTTAAGAGGATGCACGTGAGCGCCAAACGCAGCCGTGTTCCTTCAGCGCAGCAGGTAAGGGTGCTCGAGCATTTGCTAAAAACGCCAGCTTATGGCTATGACATGATGAAAGATTTAGACCTTGGTCCAGGCACACTCTATGGGCTCTTAAAACGGCTTCATGAAGACGGTTATCTTGAAAAAGATGCCGAAATTATTGAAGGTCGCTGCCGCATTAGCTACACCCTAACCGTTAAGGGAAAACACTATGCTGAGCGTGCCTTGATTGAGCATGAGTACGAAGAAGGCATTAAAGCGATGGAAGGTGGCGTATGAGACAAACACCCAAACCAAATCTCAACCCCCTTTTTACGCTGCTGCTGGCACTTGCCTATGTTATTGCTCCCAAAGTCAATCACGAATGGCTCGAGGATATGCAGTTTGAACTGGGCTTTATAACTGGGTTTAATACCAAGGGGCGATTCTTAGTTGCGGCTTTGCGTTTGGCCTGCCAGTGGCGTTTAGAAGCCTTAGCAAAGCTCAACTTGCCTCAACTTATTACGCTTGCCAGCGCTTCGGTAGCCGCGCTTTTTATCTTGATTGTCTTTTTACCCCAAACCAATGCGCCTCAGAAAGCAATTAGCCTCAAACCTAGCCCTGAAGTAAGAACTGAAGTTCAACCCGCCGAAGCAGATAGCGTTTCAGCTCAGGCGGCAACCCAGGTTTTAGGGGAGACATCTCGAACTGGGGAAATAGCCGCCAGCCCTGCTATGCCAGAAACACCAAGCAGTTTGGCTGCTCCAGCCCCCAGTCCTACCATTACAGCTGGGAATAATTTGAGTTCTGAAGAACGCGAAACAGATGCCCTTGCCGATGACGACTCAGACCTACCCTTAGCCAAAGAAAACAACAGCTTTGACCTAAGTTTTCCTAAAGATACTGTGCTTATTTTGAAAGCCCTTAGCTCTACTGAACTTACGGTCATGCGAGCTGAAACCCCTCTTTTTAAGGGGAATCTAGCGGCAGATACTAGCTTTTCTTTTGAGCCTCCTGCCCTTCTTAGTGCCAACGACTTTTCTAAGCTCGAGCTTTACGAAAACGACCAAAAACTTGACCTACCCGAAGGTATCACCAGGCTCGAGCTACTAACTACCGAACCTTAAAGCCTGATTTAAACTAGACTCATGCCTATTCAAAAAGAATCACGCCTCCTTAAGATTGGGGTATTGGGTGCTGGTCCTATTGCTCAGATTGCCCATTTTGATGCCTGTAAAAAAGCCAAAAATGTCGAGCTTTATGCCATCTGTGACCAGTCAAAACATCTTTTAGAACGCATGAGCATCTTACATGAACCGCAAAAAACCTTTACCGATTTTGCTGAAATGCTGCAAGACCCTGAGCTCGAGGCAGTCATTATTGCTACAAGTGACGCTTTTCATGTACCTTTAGGCAAACTGGCCCTTGCTGCTGGCAAACATGTATTTGTAGAAAAGCCCCTTGGCTTAAACATTGAAGAATGTGAGGAGTTAGCCGCACAAGTCAAAGCCAGTGGTCTGACTTTTCAAGTGGGAACCAACCGCCGTTTTGACCCCGCCCTGAGTTATGCCAGAGCGTTTATACGGGAGGAACTTGGCGAACTTATGGCACTTAAAGCCTGGTACTGCGACTCGGTGCACCGCTACACCATGACTGATAATTTGCAAGCGCAAGCCTTCACCAGCCCCGACGCTAAAAAACCGCTCGAAAACCCCAAGGCCGATAAGCAGCGCTACTTTTTACTTACTCACGGTAGTCACTTGGTTGATGGCGCGCGCTTTTTAGCTGGTTCTATTGTCAGGGTGCAAACGCAACTGGTGAAAAAGTTTGGTGCCTACTGCTGGTTTGTCGCTTGCGAGTTTGAAAACGGTAGCGTGGGTCAGCTTGATTTGACAGTAGCTGTTAGGGTTGATTTTGAAGAAGGCTTTCGTGTTTATGGCGAGTACGGTTCGGTCAACGGACGCATGCACCTGCCCTGGTTTCACAAAGCAGGTGAGGTTGAGTGTTTTAGTACCAAAGATGATCTTTACCGTCGCCCTTTGGGGCAAGATGCTTACACTTATAAGTTGCAGCTCGAGCACTTTGCTGAGGTCATTCTCGACAAAAAAGCCCAACAAGGCGCGACTGTTGAAGATGGTCTTGCGGCAATGCGCGCAATGGTCGCTATTTCCCGTTCAGCCGAATCAGGCGACTGGGTAAACTTAAATGATGTCAGTGGAGGTGTCTAAATGCTCGAGCTGGGCATTTTTGCCAAAACCTTTGCCAAGCCTTTCCCCGAACTTTTAGATACAATCCTTAGTTATGATTTGCACTTAGTGCATTTCAATATGAGCTGTCTGGGCTTAGCCCCTATGCCAGATGAAATTGGTTTAGAGCTTTGTAAAAGCGTGCATGCCGAGTTTGCACAACGTAAATTAACCATGATTGGTCTTTCTGGTACCTACAATATGATTCACCCCCATAAAGACATTCGGCAACAAGGCTTAGCACGACTAGCGGTATCAGCAAAAGCTGCCAGACCGATGGGTACAACTTTACTAAGCCTTTGCACAGGAACACGTGACCCTGCAAATCAGTGGCAACATCACCCAGATAACGCCGGTGAAAAAGCCTGGCGTGATTTATGTCAGGAAATGGAAAAAGCGCTCGAGCTAGCCGAAACTTATGATCTGACACTCGCCATCGAACCCGAGCAGGGAAATGTTGTTAGCTCAGCGCAGAAAGCAGAAAAGCTTATAAGAGAAATGGCGTCAAGCAGGCTTAAAGTTATTATTGATTTGGCAAATCTGCTGCCTGAGGGAGAAACGAAAAATCAGGAAATTATTTTAGAGGATGCGCTCGAGCGTTTAGCCCCCTACCTTTGCATGGCGCATGCTAAAGAACAAAGAAATAACGCTTTAGGCGAAGGGAAGCTTGATTTCCCTTATTATCTAAAAAGCTTAAAAGCAGTTGGTTTTTCTGGTCCTGTGATTATGCATGGTTTAAAAGAATCTCAAGTAGAAAAAAGTTTGAATTATTTAAGAGCGTTCTTATAGCCAAGCAGGGTGCTTAGAAAGCACCCCACGAGATTTTACTTAATTCTAAAGAGTCTTAATTAAAC
>JAHEBB010000324.1:0-1719 GCA_024642575.1 Trueperaceae bacterium
AAAAACCAAAAGATCCTTGACACCCACCCCTCCTACTACGTCATAATCTCTTCAGCGTCGCTTCGCTCCGACTTTGGACGCTTTGCAGAAAATCTCCTGCCCGCTTTCTCCAAATTACGCAGCCTCTGCTTATCCTGATGATCCTAGCCAAAACCGTAAGAATAGGGGTATTAACAATACCGACTGGTTATGCTTTGATAAAGTCACCTATGATGCTTGTATTGATCCAAAAGACTATCGTCCAAATCATAAGTAGGTAATCTCCCAGCTATAATTTGCGCAACAGCTTGTTTCGCAATTAAAAACACTTCTCATTTGCTATGATTGAACTACAAAAATCGCCATTCGGCGCACGCAACCTCTCACAAGAGAGTTGAGAAAAAAAAGTTCATGATGATAATGCTTTATTCTACCGTGCTGGAGCGCAAAAATCGGCTTGACAGTGCACTCTCAATGGTATCTGTAAGGAAAAATAATAGGCTTGGGTCATGCAAGAAATGCTAACGCCCAGCTAATTGAGCTTACTGATCGCGTCAAGTAAGAACCCATCGATTTTAATGCAGCTTAAACTGTCCCAGTAAATAAATACTAGGTTAGAAATCAATTGTCGTTTGCCTCTTGCATTAACGCAACAAGGTCTTTCAGTTTAACGTTTGACTCCAGAGGATGTCTCAATGTTTTTCCAGTAACAATTTTATACCTGTTGCTTCTGCCAATCTTCTCTTTTTTAATGTAGCCTGCTGCTTCAAGATCACGAACAATGCCATTGGCAGATCTTTCTGTTATACCAACTTTTAATGCTACTTCTCTAAGAACCATATCTTTATTGTTTGCTAAGAGAAAATATACGTGGCCGTAGTTGCTAAAAAAAGTCCAACTTGCTTCATCTTTACTCACTTTAATCACCTGAATACTCTAAAATATTATATCTCCTTTCTATGAAAAATAATACATGAAAAATAATACATGAAAAAAGTTGCATATATTTAAGATTTCTGTTACTCTGGATTTAGAAAGGGAGATTTTATGGAAGCATACGTTTTACTTCTACTTGCTATCTTTCCTCTAGGTATTCTCGGCTTTGCAAAGGTTTTTCCACGAGGAATATTTAACCCCATATTGTTTATTGGGCCGATAACTTATTTGTATTTAGCACTTTCTTCTTATTTTCAAAATGAACCTATTGAACTTGTCTTTTGGACTTTTTCAAGCTATTTATCGCTTGGACTCAAGCTAGATATATTATCGGGGCTCATTGCAACCACGGTTCTTTTAATAGGCATTATTGTTCTTAGATATTCCGTTAGATATATGGATGATGACCCAAATAAAGATAGCTTCTTAAACCGTTTAGCTTACACCTTAAGTTGCGTTTTGGTTATGTTAATGTCACCCAATTTAGCTCTTCTTTTTCTCTCATGGGTTGGCACCTCCTATTTTTTACACAAACTCTTGACTCATTTTTCTGCCAGGTTGGGAGCTAGGAAAGCGGCTAACCAGAAATTTTGGGTGAGTCGCCTCGGAGATATATTTATTATTTCTTCAGGAGTCCTACTATTTTTGACATTTGGTAGTCTAGACTTTGGCAACATGTTTACTCTCATAAAAAACTCGGAATTTGTTGCCGAAAACAGTTTCTATATTAATCTATCGTCCATTCTTATTGTTTTGGGTGCTATGACTAAGTCAGCACAATACCCATTTCATTACTGGCTTCCA
>JAHEBB010000324.1:1729-6283 GCA_024642575.1 Trueperaceae bacterium
TCCAAATACTATGGAAACGCCAACGCCTGTTTCCGCCCTTATGCATGCAGGCATTATTAATGCTGGAGGTTATTTGGTAGTAAGAATGAGTCCACTTCTTTCAACTGCAACGGTAGCTCTTACAGTGCTTGCTTTGGTTGGGGGATTTACCGCCTTCTATGGCTGTTTAATCATGCTCGCCCAAACAAATATCAAGAAAAGCTTGGCCTACTCAACCATATCGCAGATGGGCTTTATGATGCTCCAATGTGGGCTTGGAGCATTTTCTATAGCCGTGGTGCACATCATTGGTCACGCGTTTTATAAAGCATACGCATTTTTGGGCTCGGGAACGGCAAGCGATTTTGGAAAGTTAAATCGTTACCTTCCGGAAATCAAACAGGTCCAAAATATTTGGACTTCTCTTTTTGCTGCAATGTTAGCTTTGATCGGGGTTTTCAGTATACTCACGAGCTTTGGGCATGCCGGCTTAGACAAGCCTGGGTCATTGGTTTTATTGATTATTCTTTCGTTGGCTCTCGCTCAGACATTTCTTTCTTCAAAAGATAAATTGGTGTCGACCCTAACTGCATTATCAATTATAAGTATCTATCTCATTCTCTCAATTGGAATGACGCATCTTTTGGGAGACATTATTTCAAATCAAAAGCTGGTCTTAGGTCCCCTTGGCACATTTGTGCTCGGAGCTTCTATTTGCATCTTTATTGCACTTTATCTGATACAAAACTCTACAGAAAAAATTTCTCAAACCGAACTAGGTAAGAGGCTATACGTTAAGGCTTTGAATGGGAGTCTCAAATGATTGACGGTTTAAAAACAACCAAAAACGATCTTTCATATGAAAGCCTAAACTTGTTGGAGCTCGAGGGGCAGAAACCACAAAATGATTCACCTAAAAGTTCCATTTTGGCCTGTTTTACTGAAGCTGCCAGGAAAGTAAGCCCCCTTTGGGATGTAAGAGATTATGTGGCCGTTAATCCTTTCTTTGGATTTAGAGACAAAGCATTTTTGGAGGCAATCACTTATGTAAAAGACGCATCAGCTACCATCATGCTTCCAAGTAAAAAATTTTTTCGTAAGAAATATGAATCCAACGAAATTACGGACTATGATCTGGAAGGTGCAATTAGCCTTTGTAACCAAGAGTGTCACCAAAGCTCGAGCCAATCGATCAACAAAGAGCAGCTTCTAGATTTCATAAACGATCCTAAAAATAATCAACCCGAACTACGTATTAGGTGCTTAAGTGATCTTTACGATATTCAACATAACTCAAATATTACCCAGCTCATTACCAACGAAGTTTCAAAATGGGCCTCTGCTTATTTTGATGAAGGTCAGGCTATTTGGAAAAAACCAAATGGAGACCTAAGGTTTTACCTTTGGTGGAAATCACTTTGTCAATATGACCAATCCTTTGGTCAGTTCAGCACCTCTTTACATTCACTAATAGTGTCTTTGCCCCATGACCCTATAGAAGCTATGGAAGCGCTCATTTCTAAGGTTTTAAATAAAGCTGTTTTGCAGCCATCTGAAGTTACACCCTACCTGTATAGACTGATGGTTACAAATTTAGGTTGGTCGTCCTATCTTAAAAAGTTTGAGTTTGAAGCTGAACGATCAGGTAAATCTTGGGAACAAAATCCATCTGGCGGCCTGATTGATATCGTGCTTATTCGTCTCGCTTATGATGTGGCTTTGCTTAATGAAATTAATGACCCTAGCTGTTTAAAAGAAACCTTTTATTCACAAGATTATCTTGATGATAGTTACTATCGGTATCTTTGGCTAACGGCTACAGAGGTAGCCTACAGGCGAGAAATTGAGCACGCCATCACTGGTCATAATCAGCAAAGGGAAAAAGAAATTCAACCTTTGGCCCAAATGGTATTTTGTATTGATGTCCGAAGTGAAACCTTAAGAAGGCACATAGAACACCAAAGCGAAGACCTTCAAACCATTGGCTTTGCTGGGTTTTTTGGTGTACCTATTTCGGTTAAAGGGCTTAGTCATCAGACAGCAGATCAACAGTGTCCAGTTCTTTTAAACCCTACTTTAGAAGTATCTGAAGTAACCAAACCTTCAGATAAAAGCTTGGTTCGGAAAAAGGCGAGGTTTGCACAAAACCGCTATTTGCAGCGCAGGATTCAAAGTTCTGCAAACATATCATTTTCCTTTGTTGAAACGCTGGGATTTACTTATATCTACCGCCTTATAAAAACGGGATTAGGGTTGAGTAAACCAAATGTGGATTCAAATTTAATGGGTTTATCTACTGAAGAAAGCAAACACCTTCATCTAGACATAGCGCGTTTATCCATTAGTAGCAAAGTGTCACTTGCCTACGAAACCCTCAAAAACATGGGGCTTACCGAAGGCTTTGCCAAATACGTTTTTTTTGTTGGTCATGGAAGTGAGTCCTCAAATAATCCTTACGCTTCAGCGCTGGATTGCGGTGCATGTGCTGGTCACAATGGTCATATTAATGCAAAATTTATCACGGCTTTATTAAATGAAAGAGAGGTGCGGAGTCAGTTGATTGAAAAAGGTATGTCTATCCCAGCTGAAACGGTGTTTCTTTCAGGCTGGCATAATACGACGACCGATCAATTAACTTTTGACCTAGATAATCGAAATGATCTCCATCCACAAGATATTAAGAAAATATTGGAACATCTAGGAGTAGCAACAGATAACTGTCGGAAAGAGCGTTCAAAAATGCTGTCATTTTGTAATGAGATTAATAACCTAGAGATCAACCTTAAACAAAAAGCAAATGATTGGTCAGAAATTAGACCAGAATGGGGCTTAGCCAGAAACGCCTCATTTATTGTCGCGAAAAGACAACTTACCAGAGGATTAAATCTTAAAGGGCGTTCGTTTCTTCACGATTATGATGCCAGTAAAGACGCTGACCTTTCAAAATTAGAACTCATTATGACAGCTCCCATGATCGTTACCAATTGGATTAACATGCAATATTACGCAAGTACAATCGAGCCAGAAAAATTTGGTGCAGGAAATAAGGTGCTAAACAATGTCGTTGGCACAATTGCTTGTATTCAAGGAAATATGAGTGACTTATTGGGTGGCCTTACAGAACAATCTGTGAGATATAAGGGAGAGTATTATCATGAACCTATAAGACTCCAAGTATTTATAGAGGCTGACACCTCATCAATTGATAAAATTATCAGTAAGCATCAGTTACTTAGAGATCTGCTAGACAACCATTGGCTCAACCTGATTTCGGTTGATCCAAATACACGAGAATTCAAACTCTATCGTTCACAAGATTGGCTTAATACTAAGGAGGCCTCATGGAATTAAAAATTGAAGAACTTTCAAAAAAGGTATTTCCATTTTGTTGGGAAGACCCTATGCACTCTACTCAGGTTGCCATAGCTATTCCTGACTTGGCGAACCTCAATTACTCAGTATGGGGTGATTGGGGGCCAATGTACACTTTCAACCTCTCTAATGGGCACAAAGTACGGATTCAATACAATGATGTTTCTTTTGATACTAGTCAAGTTCAGTTAAGGGTAGAATCTCCTTTGTTCGCAAAAGAAAGAGATGATTATCCTTTCTACCTGATAGTAGAAGATCCTAAAAGAGACCTTGTATTCTATCTTTACCTGACTAAAACGTATGAGCTCGGTAAGGTTCAAGTGTTTAGGACTATAGATAATGTCATGTTATTTGAGACAAATTGTGTAGCGTATGAATTTCAGCAAGTGATTTAATTTTGGACCATGTGACCCATCCTTATAAAAATCGTTGTATTGCATTCACGACTATGGACAAGAAAGGGGCGATTTTTGCTCCCCTTTTTCATAAATACTTTTCAGCAACGATTGTTGAGTCTAAGAAGGTAGACACGGATCAACTAGGAACCTTTTCAGGTGAGGTCAAAAGAAATAGGGATCTTAGAAGTGTTTTGCGTAAAAAGGCAATGCTTGGTTTAGAAGAGACAGAACTTAGTTTCGGAATAGCCAGTGAGGGCAGCTTTGGGCCACACCCATCAGTGCCTTTTATTGAATGCAATCGGGAAACCCTCATCTTTATTGGTTTAGAAAGAGACAGTGAGGTTTTTTCTCATGTCATAAGCACTGAGAATAAGGCTGAATATATTGAAGCAGAAAACATTGATCAGATTAAAACATTTCTAAAGAGGATTCATTTTGGATATCAAGGTGTGATAGTTAAACCAAGTCATGATTACGTTGAGTCTTCTGATTTCATACAGGACTTACGCAAACTAGACGAAACCCATGTGAAGATTAGGTTAACGAAGCTGGTGTTTGATGTAATCGTCAAGCAGGTTTTGCTTGAGGGCATAGACAGAGGTTCTGAGCTGCTGGGCTAAGAAGGATAGTCTGGTCCAAACCAGAAAAGCACAAGCGATGTGATTGCGCTGAATGCGAGCTAACCGAGCTTGACATTGGTCAATACCTGTAACTTGCTGGACTTCACGATGAAACTGCTCAACAAACCAGCGAGGGCGAAACGCTTCTTGTGCCGCCCTTGTGGATGCTTGAGTTACATCATTAG
>JAHEBB010000018.1 GCA_024642575.1 Trueperaceae bacterium
CTTCTACGGCCTCCAAGACTAATTGGTAGAGAACTGGAAAGCACACAGTTTCTGCACTCAAATGCACGCTTGCTGCTGATAAAAGCCGAACCTGGCATGGGTAAGACTCGCTTTCTGGCTGAGCTTTGCCCTCAAGATGCATTGTGGTTAAAGGGGCAGGAAGGTCTAGAGAATATTCCTTTTTACCCGTTGCTGGATTATTTGCAAACCGTGCCTAAATTGCCTGATCTTGGCTCTTATCAAAGAGATTTGGCAAGGCTTATTCCTGAGCGCTTTCCTGGACTTAGCCCGACGCCAGCTGAACCCCTAACGGCAAAAACCCGTTTGTTTGAAGCCTTAGCCAGGGCTTTATCTGAGGTAAAGACTTTGGTCATTGATGATCTGCAATGGGCAGATGAAGCCAGCCTCGAACTTCTTAGTTTTTTGTTACTGCGAAGCAAACTTAGACTTTTAGGTACTTACCGAAGTACCGAGTTAAATGGGCATCTGGCAAAAGCCTTAAGTCAGTGGCAAGGAACAGGTACTTTTGAAGAAATTTCCCTGCTACCTCTTACAGAAGCGACGCTAAGAGGCTTAGTTGCAAGCTTAAGCCAAGCAGAAACAGGGCCCCAGCTTTTTGTTGCCTGGCTTTTTCAGCGAAGCAGGGGTAATCCCTTTTTTGCGCTAGAAATTTTAAAAGCTTTATTTGAGGCTCGAGTCTTACAACAAAAAGATGGCATCTGGGCGAGTTCTCTTGATACCTTGACTCAGGATTACTCTGAGCTAGAAGCGCCAAAGAGTTTAAAAGATGCGGTTATCAGACGCATTCAGAAATTGCCTGAAACGGTGCAGCGTGTCTTACAAGTGGCTGCTGTTGCTGGTAGTGGGTTTAGCCCTTCTGATCTTGCACAGTTAGCAGGCTTGTCAGAGTGGGCTGTCCTTGAAGCATTTGAACAAGCAGAGAGTGCAGGTATTGTTACAGAAACAAGCTTTTGCCATGACTTGTTTCGCCAAACGCTTTATGACCAGCTTGTGCCGCTTCGCAAAAAAGCTTTTCATGCTCGGATAGCGGAACTTTTTGCTGATACCCTAGGGCCTGTTGTGTTAGCTGACCACTACTGGGCTGCGGGTAACCCAAGTAGGGCAGGTGAATGCTATTTGGAAGCAGCCCAAGCCTATAAGCGTAAAGGATTACATAGTGAAGCCATCCGTTTATTAAAAAGGGTTATCCCAAAAATTGAAGATGAGACCTTTACTGATTTAGCCGAACTTGAATTGATAAGTATAGGCGTTGAACTTGAGGATAGCCCTGAACTTGAAGGCTTAATTGCCAAGTTTGAAGCGCACCCAAATCCAGAGTATCGCTCGCTTGCGCTCAATAACAAAGCCATTTTGCTATTAAATCAAGGGAATTTGCAAAATGCGACTGAAATCTATCAGGCATGGCTAAATTTACCTCTAGCGTTTCCTGAAGATATAAAGATTCAACAACTCTTATTAAAAGCTCAGCTCGAGTTTTATGGGGGTAACTATGAGGCTACCCTTAAAACTTCAGAGGAAACGCTCGAGCTGTTAAAAGCAAAAGGCTTAAGTATTGATTTAGCAAATACCTTAACTAATATCGCGTCAGCGCTTGATGTGCTCGAGCGCCACAGGGAGGCCAAAACCTATCATCTAGAGGCTTACCGAGTTGCTAAAGCTCTTGACGCACCTCATGTGCAAATCGCCATTGCGACCAACATTCTCTGGAATGCAATGGCAGCCTCAGGTGTAGAAGAAGCTTTAGCTTTAGCTGAAGAAGCCTTGACTTTGGGTGATTATGCCAAGTCAATGACCTTGCGTATCAATTTGGCAGCTACCTATGTTGAGCAAGGCGAATTAATGAGGGCTGAGCCCCTTTACAGCTATATAACTGAGCATAGTGCTGACCCTACCCTTCTGGCCATCGCCTGGGCGCGCTTGGCTGGTTTTTATAAACAAGCCGACAAAGTTAAAGAAGCGCTCGAGCGCTCCTTAAAGTTTTGCTTTGAGACCGATTTTCGGGTAGCCCATATAAGAGTAGGCATCACAGTTTTAAACATCGGTAATCATGAGCAAATACAAAAAGTCCTTCCCCTTTTGAAGGGAAAAATAGACTTTGACACCCTAACTGAAAACGAGCTGATAGCAGCTCTTGCCAATCAAGGCTTAAGTTATCCAGTGGAGGAAGTATCCTGACAGTTATCCCGTTTTGCTTTAGATGGAAAGTGTTTTTTTGCGTATGAACTCGGCTTGATTTGACCCTCTTTTTGAGCGTCTATTATTAAAACCGTGTCATTTGAAACCGTGTGACGCCTATGTGACGCCGAATGATTCAAACTACAGCTATGAAAACGGATCACGAAGCCAGCTTTATCTTAAGAATTGCCAGTATTAACGGTGAGCAGAAGATTCTATTGCAAAATATAAAAACAGGGGAGCGTACGTGGTGCACGACCTGGGAAAAGCTCAAACAAGTCTTGCAGGTCAGTTTAGAAATGAAAGGGTTAAGGTAATGCAAAATCTCAAATGTTGGTTGGTTTTTAAGGTTGCGGTCATCGGCTTTTTTGCTTTTTTGAGCTTTGGTTTTGCAAGCTCTATTCAAGTGGGCAAGGTTAATCAAAGTGACGCTCTCATTGCTATTGTACAAAGCCCAACGGGGCTCTTGATTTACGTTTGTGGGGGTGCCAATGACTGGTCGAGTCATACCTCATGGTTTAGTGGCGCTATAAACGAAGATGGTACTTTTACTTTTGCAGGGCAAAATGGCTTAAGTATTTCAGGAAAGGTTTCAGAAAAAGCTTCAAGAGGTGAACTTTATTTGGCAAATGGCGACCATACCTTCTGGCAGAGTCTAGCTGTTTCTGATGAAGGAATTGCTGGTCTTTACCGATTAGCCAGTGATACAGAAGTTGCAGGTTTTATTGTGGCAGAAAATAAAGATTCTGTGGGTTCTATAAGGCTTATTAGACCGGCTGCCACCGAAGTCTTGCCCCTAAGGCTCGAGTCTGAACTTGGGGCTGATGCGCTTTCTGAAGTCAGTGTTTGTTATCTTTTCGAGGCTCAGGAGACCTGTCTGGCATTGCCAAAGTTTCAGTAAATTGGAGCTCTAAAATTTTTACTATAGTGAATCCAAAGTTTAATAATAAAGGTCACTGTTTCCATAGTAATGTTTATTCATTCGTCCTTCCGCCTTTAGCCCCAGCGCAGGCTGGGGGAGGCTGGAATCCATAACCAAGGGTTAGCATAAAACACCATTAATTATTCTTAATAAATTTTGGAAAGACTATACCAAGCTGAATGGATGATGTAATATTATCATCCATTCAGACCTATGAGCATACGATCAATAAGCTAAGTGTTATTCCACTGACTTTTCAGGATGGGATTATTCTTTAAGGGCTAACGGGTGGCCTTTGGCAAACTCTATTAAATCCCAAAGGTTTCCATACAAATCTTCAAAGACGGCAACCGTACCGTAATCAGCCTGTTTTGGCTCTCTTATAAAGCGAATACCTTTGTCTTGCATGTCCTTAAAATCACGCCAAAAATCATCAGTACTGAGAAACAAAAATACTCTGCCACCTGCTTGATTGCCTATAAAAGCTGCTTGCTCAGGGCTCGAGCCTCGAGCCAGTAAGAGGGATGTACCCTGTGACCCAGGTGGAGCAATAACAACCCAGCGTTTATCTTGCTCAGGCTGATAGCTGTCTTCAACCAAAGTGAAATGAAGCTTTTGAGTATAAAAGGCAATCGCCTCGTCATAATCTTTGACTATTAAGGCAATGTGGGCAAGGGTTTGGCGCATATTTATAGGCTCATTTTTCGGCAATCACATATAGCCCAAGGCCAATCAGCGTGCCTCCTGAAACGTAACGTTGAGCATGCTCGAGCCTTTTATTACGTTTAAGCAAGTTACTTAAGGGTCCAGCTGTTAGGGCAACCAACAAATCCGAAGAGCTATTAAGTAGTGTACTTATCGAGCCAAGTAAGACAAATTGGAAAAACACATTTGCATTTGGGGTGACAAATTGAGGGATAAAGGCCAGAAAAAAGATTGCGGTTTTTGGGTTTAAAACTTCTGTAACGATTCCCTGGCGAAAAGCGCTGTTTTTTACAGGAGCAGTTGGGGTTTGCCCCCCATGTTGACGCTCGATTAAAGTGCGTATGCCCAGATAAATAAGATAAAGCGCCCCCAGCCATTTAACCAGGCTAAAAGCCAAGGCCGAGGTTGCTAGCAGCGCTGAGATGCCCAGCGCTGCCGCAATGGTATGAACAAGCCCACCTAAACCCGTACCTAAAGTAGACAGTATGCCTTCACGCTTTCCCCCGCGCAAGGTACGTGCCAGCACATAAAGCATGCCCGGACCTGGCATAACGGCAAGTGTCAAAGCTGCAAGAAAAAAAATGCTAAAGGTTTTAGCATCAATCAAAGCTGTTTTCCTCTTAATTCAGGTAGCTCGAGCGGTCCAAAGGAAACATTCCAGCGTCTTTGAATAGTGACCCTATCATCTTTAAAGGCAAAGGTCATTTTCAGATTATGGGGTGTTTCTATAATGCGTAACAGCAAACTAAAGCTAGTATCGCTTGTCCAGGCACCGCTGACAGAAACTTTAGTATCTGGCAGGAGACCGTAGGAGCTTAGACCTGCTAAATCTTTGTTGTAACTTCCATTAATGAGATGACGTTCTTCTTGACTTAAAAGCTCGAGCGTCCAGCTTGTTTCAGCAAAGTTAAATTTAATTTCACTCAGCTGGGGTAAGGCTGCTCTACCCATTTCTTCTTGATAGGGTTCAATTGCAAAGGTTTTGCCAGAAATTTTTTCACTTAGAGCGGTTTTGCTTTGGCCTGTTACAGGCTCGAGCCTTGCATTTGCCAAGCGCTTAGTTAGTTCCTGATGTGCGCCTGGATTTTCGGCTAAGGGTTTAGCTTGCATGGCAGGTAATAGGTGCTCCCAAACAAGATCAAGGGTGGGCTGCATATTATCGACCGCACTGGTTATAACTACCAGCGCTTCATGCTCAGGCATAATGACGCAGTATTGACCAAAGGCACCATCACCACGGTAATTATTATGTTGACAACGCCAGAACTGATAGCCATAACCTTGTTGCCAATCAGTATTGTCAGAGGTTCCTTTGTTTTCTATATGTTTTTGGCTGGCTCTTTCAACCCAGGTTTCGCTTAGAAGTCTGCTACCTTGCCAGACGCCTTTTTGTAAGTAGAGTTGTCCCAACTTGGCTATGGATTCAGTCGTAATGTGCAAACCTGAAAAACCAAGGGTAGTGCCTTGAGGGGTTTCCTGCCAATACTTTTTATCGATGCCCAGGGGATTAAAGAGTCTTGGCTCTAAGAAGTCGCGCAATTTTGTGCCCGTAATTTCTTGAATGATCGCCGAGAGCATAAAGGTCGCGCCGTTGTTGTAGCAAAAAATAGAACCAGGCGCTTCGTCGGGCGCAATTGACAGAAATCCTTTAACCGGGTCATTGGGGAATGCTTCAAAGGCACGCTCGAGCGTATCTTCTCGGTGACCTGTACCCATTGAGATTAAGTGATGTACAGTCATGGCGTCCAGATGCTCAGATATCGCGCTGGGTAATTTGTCAGGGAAAAACGAGGTCACTTTGTCATCAAGACTTAAAAGACCTTCTTCAACCGCAAGACCAATGCCGGTAGCGGTAAAGCTTTTGCTCAAGGAGTAAAGCAAATGAATTTTATCGGGGCCATAAGGCGACCACCAGCCTTCAGCTAGTATTTCGCCGTTTCTTAAGACCATAAGACTGTGATGCTCGAGCCCAGCTTTATCAATGCCATCTAAAAAACCAAGAATAGCCTCAGAGGAAACCCCATGTGCTTCTGGCGTGCTACGTTTAAAGGACATATTAATTTGACGTTTCTACATTAGCAGGGGCAACCCAGCTAGAACTGGCGGCAGCTTTGTAAAGCGCTTCCATAACGGCATTTTCATAGGCGGCTTCACTGGCAGAAATGAGGGGTACTTCTTTACCTGCTAGAGCATCAAAAAAGAGTTCAAATGCGTGGGGTAAGGCTTCAGGTAAATCGGTCCAAACTTCTTTAATGTCAGAGCCTTCAACATGCTGGCTTTGAAAGTAGAGATTGTCGCCCAGGACCAGAGCATGGCCTTCAGTACCGCTGATTTGTAGTCTAAAGGGATGTACGATATCAACCCAACCCGCAGCCAAGGAACCAATGGCACCATTTTTAAATTTTAGTAGACCTTCGCCAGATTCATCACAGTCGTTATACCTACCCGTAACAACATTCATAGAAGCGGTTACGGCTTCAACATCACCCATGAGCCAAAGCAGTATATCTAAAGAATGCGCACCCAAATCGCCAAACGCACCTACACCTGCAATGGCTGGATCAGCCATCCAGCGCCATTCTTTATCAAACCAGCCAGCCAGTGAACCCTGATGGCAGTTTGAATGGCGAATACGGGTTATTTTGCCAAAATGACCTTGCTCAACTTGCTCTTTTAAAAAGCGATGATAAGGAAAGCCACGGCTAAAAAAGCCTGTTTGAAATATCAGCCCGGCATTGTTAATGGCTTTTGCCATTAGGTAGGCATCCCCTGAGGCAAAGCCCAGTGGTTTTTCGACAAAGAGATGTTTTTTTGCATTTACGGCAGGTAAGACCAGATTTTCGTGTTTGCTGGTTTCTGAGCAGATGATTACGGCCTCAACTTCACTGTCTGCCAGAATGTCATAGAGTTCAGCGGTGCTGGCACCTAATTGCTCGGCAGCTTTTTGCCCTCTTTGGGCATCATCATCCCAGACATATTTAACCCGAACATCAGGTCGTTCATTCATTCTTTTTATAAAATTGGGGGCGTGAATATGGGCGGCACTTAGTAAAGCAACGGTTGGCATAGCATCTCCTTTAATCCTAACTTGGGGTCGGTTTATCTAAAGCGGTTTAAGTGGTTTCAGAAAGCCTCTGATAACAATAGTTTAGCTGTTTGGCTAAGCGTAAACTCAAAAACTATAAATTATGAAAAAGTATACGGGGCACTAGGAAAGCGAAAAAAAGTTGTTTGCTGGTAGGTCTCGTCGGGTCTAAGGATGCTCTTAGTAAAATTTGGTTGATTTATGTTGTCGGGGAAATGCTGGGTTTCAAGGCAAAGTCCGGTACGGTAATCATGAATTTGCCCCTTTCTGCCCGAGATGCGTGGCATAAAATTCCCCGTATAAACTTGAATGCCAGGGCTGGTGGTGTAACACTCGAGCCCTTTTTGACTCTTTGGGTCTCTCACCGCTGCTGCAAACCTTAAACCTTCCTCAGCAGATAAGACAAAGTTATGGTCGTAGCCTCCCGCGCGTTTGAGCTGCTCATCGTCTTGAGCAATATCTTTGCCAAGCGCCTTAGGAGTCCTGAAATCAAAAGCAGTTCCTTTAACTTTGCGCAGTTCACCTGTGGGTATAAGCCCTGCGTCAGTCGGCGTAAAAGCTTCTGCTGCTAATTTGAGTTCGTGATCTAAAATGCTCCCCTGACCCGAAAGATTAAAATAAGTATGGTTGGTTAAATTTACAGGGGTGGCTTTGCTTGTTTGCGCCTTATAGCAAAGCTCGAGCCCATCTGCTTTTAGGGTATAGCTAACTGTTGCACTGAGTTCGCCTGGATAACCCTCGTCCCCGTCAGGGCTGAGATAGCTTAGCGTTAAACTATCGTCCTTAACGCTTGCTTGCCAGACTTGTTTGTCAAAGCCCTTATTGCCACCATGCAAATGATTTTCGCCATCATTGGCAGCAAGCTGATAGCTTTGACCACCCAGTTCAAATTGACCTTTGGCAATTCGGTTGGCAAAACGACCGGTTATGCAACCAAAATAGGGGCTACGCTCTAAGTAGTCTGTAAGGGTATCAAAGCCCAGCACAATTTCACCCAGTTCGCCCTTGGCATTGGGGGTTTGAATAGAGTTGATAATGCCACCATAGGTGATGACCTGAACGCTAATTTTGTCATTTTTTAGCGTATAGCGCTCAATGCTGCGACCATCAGGAAGTTGACCAAAGGGTTCTTTTGTAATGCTCAAGAGGACTCCTAAATTTGAAAGTACCTAGGACTTAGTAGCAAAGTGCCTAGCAAAAGAATTACTTTTCTTCGAAAAACTCGATAATTTCGCCGCAAGGGCCTTTGAAGAAGGCAATGGTTGCCTCGAGCCCACCCAGATTGACATCTTTGGGTTCTACGGTTATTTCGTAACCTGCTTGCCGCACATGCTCGGTAGCAGCTCTTGCATCACTTGTAGCAAGGGCAAAGTGGATGATGGGATAGTTTAGGGCTTCAGTTGGGTCGTTGGGCTTGGGTTCAAAAAGCTCGATATGGCTACCATCACCAATATCTAAGAGCATGATTTTTTGCTGCTTGCTGCCAAATGTCGCGCGTTCGGTCATGCCTAAAACATCACGGTAAAGTTTTAAAGATGCGTTCCAATCTTTACTCATGACAGCTATGTGATGCGAACCGCAACCTTTTATTACGTTGTTTTTGGTACCTATGGGCATAATTAACCTCCAGTATGCATAAGAAAGTATTATACCCATTTAAGCTATTAAGGTAGAAAGGTATTTCGTTTTTTACTTAATTAGCTACGGGTAAAAGGCAAAAAGAACAAAAAATGCGGTTTTGGAGGTAAGACCATGACTCAAGCAAAAGATAAAGCTAGATTTTCGGTTTCAACCTGGAGTTTGCACCGGGAGCTTGGCGACCCTGCCCTTTATGGCCCTGATCTTGGAAACTCTGTACCCCAGTTTGGCTATGACAAGGGAAAGCTAAGTTTACTCGAGCTGCCACAGGCGATTGCTGATTTTGGCATTCATACTTTAGAGATTGTACATTTTCATTTACCCAGCCGTGATAAGACGTATTTAGAAGAGCTAAGAGCTGCCCTAAAAGCTGCCGATGTTGAGTTATTTTCTCTACTGATTGATTCAGGGGATATAACCGACCCTAGTCTTGGTGAGAGCCATAAAAACTGGATTGCTGATTGGCTCGAGCTGGCTGGCCTTTTGGGTAGCCGCTGTGCCCGAGTCATTGCAGGAAAGCAAGAGCCTATCAAAGAGACAATTGAGCTAAGCATTAAACGTTTAAGAGATTTAGCTGATAAGGCAGAGGGTCTGGGTGTTCGGCTCATGACTGAAAATTGGTTTAGCTTGACAAGTAGCCCTGAGGTTGTCACGCACCTTATGGAAGGTTTAGAAGGAAGGTTGGGGCTGTGTTTTGATTTTGGGAATTGGCGAGGTGAAAACAAGTATGTTCAGCTCGAGCAAATTGCCAAATACGCCGAATCATGTCACACCAAAGGTTTTTTCCATGACGGTGTTTTAGATGAAGAGGATTATGTGAAATGCCTTGAAATTACGAAGCAAGCTGGCTTTTCTGGCCCTTACACGCTTATTTTTGATAGTGAGCAACCCAGTGAATGGGAGGGGCTTAAGACAGAAATGCAGGTAGTTGCCCCTTATTTGGGGAAATGAGAGTAAATCTTTAGCTTAACTTAAAAGCGAAACCTTGTAGGGCGTCCATTTTGTGTTGATGAGGTTTCCGCTGCTGACTTAGGCTGACTTAAAAGGATAATGCTTGATAGACAGGTCATTTTAAACGTGGCTTGAGGGAGCTAAGCGACATGTCAACTAACAAATTAACTGCCAAAGGTTTAGATTTTTCAACCTTACCTGAATTGCCCCAAGTTGCCTATTTAAAAACGGTGGTTGAAAACCTTTGGCAAGACCAGAGCCTTGTAGCTATTTGGCTTGGAGGAAGTTTAGCAAGAGCTGAAGGGGATAGGTTTAGCGACCTTGATTTGCGTATAGGGGTGAAGCCAAAAGATTTGACAAAATGGGAAGAAGTTGGGCTCGAGCCTTTCTTTGGAGCTGAAGTCTTAGCGCATCACAAACTAAACTTTGGCACTTCGGTTTTGCATCATCTGATTGCACCCAATGGCGATATCTATGACCTTTATATTCAGTCAGTAGCCCAAGATTTATCTCCTGAAGCGAGGATTGTTTTTGCATGTCGCGATGAGGCTTTTTTAGCCAAGCTGAAAACCCCTGCCAGTGAGTCTAGCCTTACCTTCCCTGAGGCAAAGGCACAAGATATAGCTGGCATGCTGGAATTTTACTGGCTAAATGCCCATAAACACCGTAAAGGTTTAGACAGAGGGCTACATCTACTTATCTGGGAAGGGCTAAATCTATTTCGGCCGATTTTGCTTCGGCTAAAATTTATTGAGTTAACAGGTCAAGACTTTGGAGATTTGCGGCGCATGACCATTCACTCAATGACCCCTGTCGTTCGCACCTTGCAGGCTGCTAGTAGCTCGAGCTTTATTGACACGGTTTCTATGGTGACTCGCACGCCCGATGACTTGGTAGCTGCCATTACCGCTTTAAACAACGATGTTTCGAAGCTGGGTCGTATTCTGGCATCGCGTTACGATTTTCCCTACCCTGAAAACTTAGAAACTCTTGTTTTAAGAGCCTGGCAGGAGTATGTAAGTACACTTAATTCTTGATGCAGTATCCGTAGCAATCGTTTTTCAAGGCATGATAGGATCTGACGTCAAAAAAGAACGCAAAAACCTTTCCTTAAGTAGCTTACCGTTAGTTAGTCGCTTGATTTTTGACCTGAAGCGTTGGAAACTAGGCTACAAGACTAAATTGATGTACCAAGATGATTGAGCGCTAGTTGTTTAGGCTGTCGTTTCAATATTAGAAAGGTTAAAACTATGAGCGCATTTAAAGTTGCCCTGATTGATAAAACCCTTGAGCAAATTCCCGAATGGGTTTTCCCTGAGCTTAAAGCGGCGGGGATAGATTTTGTTTATGGCAATTGTGAAACTTCTGAGGATTTACTCAAGCTTGCCCGCGATGTCAATATGCTCTGGATTTATGGCGGCAATCAGCTTGCTAATGCCGAAAACCTGCCCAAACTTAAGGACTGTACCGCCGTTATTCGCTCAGGGAGTGGGGTAGACCGAATTGATGTAGATGCCGCAACCGAGTTTGGCATGGTGGTAGTTAATACACCGCACGCTCACCATGACGCGGTTTCTGATCACACGATTGCGCTTATATTTGCAGTTGGTCGCCAAATGGCTGCTCAAGATAAATACAGCCGACCTGGCTGGCAACGCCGTGATGAGTTTTTGCCTTTTTGGAGCCTCAGACAAAAAACCCTCGGACTGATTGGCTTTGGCCTTATTCCTCAATATTTGGTACAAAAACTTGTGGGGTTTGATTTAGATATTTTGGTTTATGATCCGTTTGCACCTGATGCTTTGCTCGAGTCTAAAGGGGTCAAACGAGCTGACCTGGCAACCTTGTTTGCTCACTCTGATATTGTCTCGGTCCATACCCCTTTGACAGCAGAAACCCATCATTTAATTGGCGAAAAAGAACTCAAACAAATGAAGTCTAGCGCTATTCTTATAAATACCGCACGCGGCCCTGTCATTCAAGAGGAAGCTTTGGTAAAAGCGCTTAAAGAAAACTGGATAGCAGGTGCCGGACTTGATGTCTTTGAGGTCGAACCCACCACCGCCGAAAATCCCCTAATGAACCTTGATAATATTGTAGTAACGCCCCATACCGCAGGGATTTCTGGTGAGTCAGTAGAGCTAACCTGGCGACTCTCGGTAGAGGCTTGTATTGACATTGCAAATGGCTATTACCCGAGGTCTTATGTCAACCGCAAGGTTAAGCCGCGAAAGGCTTTAGCGCAAAAATCAAGATAAATAGGGCTTAGGTATTTGCTTTTTCTAACAAGCAAATACCTACTTTTTTTGTAAGGCTAGGATGTAAAAAGAGGTTCCATTTGACGCTGGCGAAAGACTTGCTCCATCTCGTCATCGGGAATAGGACCTGTAAAGCGTTCGGCAGCATCAAAGACTTTTGGTAAAACATGAATGTCACCAACGGTATTTAAAAAGACGCCTTGACGACCCAGAACCCAGTGCACCGCTTTATCAATATCATGCTGGGTTTCTAAAGGTTCATACCAAGTAGCCCTGGTTGGACTTTTATCTCCCCAAGGGGCTCGAGTTATTGATTTTATCGTTTGTACGGCTACGTTTCGCTCTTGGCAAAGCTTAAAAAGAGCTTCAAAATCCTTAGCATAATCAGGCAGATTCATCATTACAAAACTAAAAGGCAAGAGCACACTGTCAAAATCAAAGCGCTCGAGGCTTTTTTTATGCTGTGCAGCAACAGTTAAACCATGACCTGTCACACCGATATAACTGATAATTCCTTCATCTCTGGCTTCAATGGCAGCTTGAAGTGCTCCACCCTCACCCAGAGCGGTCTCCCACTCGCTTGGGTCAACCAGATTATGAAGCTGAATAAGGTCAATATGTTCAACGCCCATTCGCTCTAAGGAGTTATAAATTTGCTCCTTGGCTTCCTTATAGCTGCGAAGCCCTGTTTTGGTTGCAAGAAAAACATCTTTGCGGTGATGTTTTAACCAGGGTTTAAGACGGAGTTCAGCTTCACCGTAGCTAGCAGCGGTATCAATATGGTTGATGCCATGCCTCTCTACCAGTTCTAGCGTGCGGTCAGCCTCAGCTTGAGTTACGTTGCTGAGGGCAGCTGCACCAAAAATCGTGCGACTTGACTTATGCCCGGTACGTCCAAAGGTTAGTTTGCTGATCATACTTGACTCCTTTTTCTTAAGTTTAGCGTAACGATCCTGCCTAAAGCAGGTGACAGATGTCAGTCAGTTAGCCTTCTTTTTTTAAAGCATTTCGCTTGGTTTAGAGTTCATTCCTTGGGATTTACGCAAACTACAATGCTTTGGCATCTCAAACAAGCCTGTTAGACTAAAGCTAAGGCAAAGGTTTCTAGAAAGGAATGTATGAGTTATCTTGATTATGCTTATTTCGACGGTAAGGTTGTCCCTTTTCAAGACGCTAAGGTAAGTGTTGCTACCCACGCATTGCAATATGGTACGGGAGTTTTTGGCGGGATTCGTGGCTACCTTAATCATGATGGTAGCAGTATTAATATTTTTAGACTTCCCGAGCACTGTGAACGTGTGATTCAATCGGCAGGTCTGGTCAAGATTAAGTTGCCCTTTGATGCCAAAGGCTTGGCTACTATTTTTGTAGACTTGACCAAACGTAACGCACCCAAAGGCAATGTTTATTTCCGCCCTTTTGCTTATAAAGCAGGTCTAGATTTGACACCTAAACTAACAAAGGTCGATGATGGCTTTACGCTTTACATGATGGCGCTCGAGGACTACTACAGTGCCGAAAAAGGACTCAGTGCCATGGTTTCAGCCTGGCGGCGGGTAAATGACAATATGATTCCTGCGAGGGGCAAGGTTTCAGGCGCTTATATTAATTCGTCACTTGCTAAAGATGATGCCATTGCTTATGGTTTTGATGAAGCTATTATGCTTAATGAGCAAGGCAAGGTTGGGGAAGGTAGTGCCGCAAACCTCATGATGGTGCGTAAAGGCGTGCTAATAACCCCACCCATTACAGCGGATATCTTAGAGGGTATTACCCGCAGAACGGTTTTTCAGCTAGCAACTGATCTTGGCATCCCTACGGAGCAGCGTATGATTGACCGCACCGAGCTTTATATTGCCGATGAGTTATTTTTCTGTGGTACAGGTGCTCAGGTAACGCCGATTGCTTCAGTGGATAAGCGCATGGTGGGTGATGGTAAGCCAGGCAGGGTGACGCAGGCAATTGCTGAGCGTTTTTATGACATTGTCAAAGGTAAAGTTGCTGACTATAGTGATTGGTTAACCAAGGTTCCTGTCGCGGTAAATGCTGCTGACTAATAGAGCAAGCTAACTTGATGCATGGTTTTTTGGGCTGCCCGATAAAGGTAGCCCAAAAAGTTTTGGGCAGGTTGAGAGAGTTTCTCTTGGCGCTCGAGCTTGACCACAGCTACCCCCCGATAAATTGGGTTCATGTCTGATAGCTTAAGCTCGACAAATTGACCTGAATCTAGCTCAGCTTGCACGACTGCCTTAATAAAAAAACCTGCACCTATGCCTTCATGGAGCAAATAACGCCCCGTATCCATGGGTACCTCAGCCGTATTGTTGGCGCGATTTGCCAGCCTGGCAATTTGCATTGGGCAGGTTTGCCACCACTGTAAAAGCAAAAAGGGATTACTTTCACTGGCAAGCTGCTCCTGGTTCAAACTTGCGTACTGTGCCAGAGCATGATTTTTGTGGCTTACCAGAACTACGGGATCTTGCATGCTGAGTAAAGGTGTCAAATTTGTAATCAGTGGATCAATGCAAGGCCAGCAAATAAGGGCCAATTCAATAATACCATCTGAAAGCTGGTCAACTAACTGCCAATGACTGCCTTCTGTTATTTTAGACTCAACTTGCGGATACTTATTTTGAAAATCGGCCAAAGGTTTGCCTAAAAAACTTCCGGCAAGTGAGCGCAAAGAACCAAGTGCCAGCTGTCCCCGCTCACCTTGAGGTGCTAAGTTTGCTGCCTTTATGCCATCATCTAAAGTAGCTATAGCCCTTCTGGCATAAGGCAAAAAACTGATACCGCGTTCAGTTAAGCTAATTTTACGGCCTCTACTAAAAAGCGGGCCACCCACAGCTTTCTCAAGGGCTTGAATGCGGGCACTGATAGTCGGTTGTGAAAGATTGAGTGCCCAGGCCGCCTTGCTGAAACTTCCTTCTCTAACAATGCGATCAAAGGCGATAAGTTGCTCGCTATCCATTTGGCTATCATATAAAAAAATTTTATACGAGAGATTGGTTTTACTCTCTTGAACCTTGTTGCCAAGCTATTTAAGATGCTGTTAGGAGTCTTGAAGCAAAAAGATGCAAATTCCCAAGGTACTTTCACAATTTACAATGGATGGCTTAATTTTGCATTTAGGTACAGTATTTCTTATTATGCCCAAACCAGCTTGCCAAAATGCTATTGACACTGTTTAAAGTTGCGTTATCTGAGCTAGCGATTCTAGGATACCTAAGCTTCGGAGAGTGCATAAGACAGCGTAGACTGAGCTAAAAGGATTGCTTGAATTGATAAATAATTTCTATAAATGGAGACGAGGCCAGTGGACATTCGTAAAGATGATTTAAGAGGCGAAAAAATAGCTCATTTGTTGCGGGAGCATATGCAAAATATGCTCGAGATTACGCCACCTGGAAGTGTACACGCGCTTGATCTAGAACGACTTCGTAACCCAAGTATTAGCTTTTGGTCAATCTGGGACGCTGATGAACTTCTGGGTTGTGGCGCGCTTAAGGAGCTTGACTCTAAAACAGCAGAAGTTAAATCCATGCGAACATCAAATCAACATAGGGGCAAAGGGGTCGCTTCTAAAATGCTCGAGCATCTTATTTCTGAAGCGAGCCAACGACATTATGACCATCTTTATTTGGAAACAGGTGCCAAGCAAGAGTTCATGCCGGCTCGTACGCTTTACCAAAAATACGGCTTTGTTTATTGCGGCCCTTTTGCTGATTACAAAGATGACCCCAATAGTGTTTTTATGGTTAAAAAACTTCAATATTCCCTTTAAGACTGCATTTACTTGAGTTTTTCGCTGTTAGAAACGTTGTGTAGAGGTAAAGCCTGATGGCAATTCAAATTCGTGACGCAGTGGCTCGAGACTTGGTAGATATGCTGACTATCTACAATGAAATCATATTAAACACGACAACGATTTACAGCTATAGCCCAAGAAGCTTGTCAGAGCAGGTGGTCTGGCTCGAGTCTCGCTACCGTGATGGTTTTCCTGTTTTTGTCGCTGAAGAAGCGGGGCGGGTTCTAGGCTACACAAGCTATAGTTATTTTAGAAATTGGCCTGGCTACGCCAATAGCATGGAGCATTCTATTTACTTGCATCAAGATGCCAGAGGTAGGGGGCTTGGCAGACGACTCTTAGAGCACCTAATGGCGCATGCTACTGAGCAAGGGGTACATGTGCTTATTGCCTCGGTAGATAGCGAAAATGAAGCCAGTTTGAAGTTTCATAAGCGTTTGGGCTTCGAGGAAGTTGCCTGTTTCAAACAGGTGGGTTACAAATTTGACCGCTGGCTTGACCTTTTTTTCTTGCAACGCTTACTGGTAGATGAGCCAAAACCCATTGAGCTAGACGAACTAAGCGTGACGCTCGAGCCGCCTCGTACAGACTCTTTACAGCTCCTTGATCAATTCAAGATATCTGACCTAAATCAAGCAGGCGCAGGGCTTATTGTAGCGCGGGAAAAAGGAGTAGCCATTGCTTGTGCCGTACTCCTGCCTTTTGCATCTGACAAAGCTATAATTAGGGGACTTTCAGGTTATACAAGTAATCAAGTCGTCACTAAAAAACTACTTGAAACGCTCGAGCATACGGCAAGGTTGCTTGGGTATAAATCTATCCAGACAGAAACTCAAGTAAGCGACGCTGAGCTAAACGCCGGCCTTAAATCCTTAGAATATAAGCCCATTGACCATTTTGCTAAAGACTTAGGCTCGAGCTGGCGCTTCGAAAAGCAACTATGAAGCTAAACCCTGGGGTTCTGTTTGTCATTTTGTGTTTTTCATGGGGATCAACATTTCTACCTTTAAAGCTTGCCCTTATAGACCTGCCTCCCTTCTTCCTGGCATCTTTTCGGTTTTTGCTGGCAGGACTCGTGCTGAGTATCTGGGCGAGAAAGGAAAGTGTCAAGCGAAAAGACTTTTTAGCCATTATCTTAGCCAGCCTGCCCGTTATTACAGGAAACTATGGTTTTGTATTTTGGGGCGCACAATTTTTGCCCTCGGGTCTAACGGGTGTATTAAGCTTTGCCTCGGTCGCCCTGATATTTCCCCTATTTGCTCTTCTTTATCGCTATGAAAAGCCAAGACCAAGCCTGTTTATAGGTTTGGGTCTAGGTTTCCTGGGCTTTGGACTGCTGGCCTATAGTGTTCTGGGTGGACTGACAGCTTTAAGTTATAAAGGCATTTTAGCTATTGTTGGCGCTGCACTAGCAAATGGCTGGGGCGCAATGCTGACACGGCCTTATATTGTTAGTTATGGAGCAAAGCGGGTTGCTTCGCTGCAAATGTTGGCAGGTGGGCTTGTCTTACTTTTGCTGAGTCTGGGGCTCGAGCATCCTGGCATGAACAGTTTGCTAGCATTTAGTCATCCTCAAACGGTGTTTAGCCTTGTCTATCTGGTCGCTATTGGTTCCGTTTTGGGGTTTACGCTTTATCAACATCTCCTGGCTACCTGGCAGCTTAGTTTGCTTGCGACTTACAATTTTGTGAGTCCTGTTATTTCCCTTATATTGGGCTTTATGGTTTTGGCTGAGCGCTTTGAAACTATGCAAATAGCGGCCATTATTCTTTTACTCCTTGCGACCTTTTTTGTGGCGAGAAGAAAGCGCTAAAGCAACCGAGCCGTTCATCAATGCTTCAAAAAGTTTAAATTTGTCATTTATCTATCACAGTGTAGAACAAGTTTTCCCCATAATAGATCATGGAAACCCCATTCCAATCTGCCCCTGAACAAAAGCCTGCCGAGCTAAGACCGCGAATTCGGCGACTCACCTGGTTACTTCTTATTTTATTTATTATTACGGCATTTTCAGCCAGTTTTACCCAAACGCAACCTAGAGACTTAAAAACGCCAGATGTCATAGCGCCTAAGGGAATTATGCTTGATGTCTTTGAGCAGGCTCGCCCTGCTTCTGTTCGTATTGAAGGGCGTATAGGTAATCCAAGTTCAGCCGAGGTAGTGGGTGTGGGTACCGGGTTTTTTATTTCGGCAGACGGATTGGTATTAACGGCTTATCACGTGGTTGATGGCACTGAATTTAGAACCAAGCTTGACTATGTGGCTGTTGATGTCAATGAAAATGAATATCCGCTCGAGCTTATGAGCTTTGATGCTTATCTTGATTTAGCCTTACTAAAAACTAAGGTAACTACCGATGTGCCTTTTTTACCTCTTGCTGCGCTTAGTCCAGAAGTGGGGTCTGAAGTTGTCGCTATTGGTAATAGTCGAGGCGATTTCTTGCAAGGGCGTGAAGGCAGAGTAAGCCGACTGGGTATTAATAGCCCAGAAGTACGTTTTGCCAATAACACCATAGAGTTAACGGCTGCTTTGCAACCAGGTGATTCTGGAGGCCCTGTGCTCAACGAGGCTGGCGAGGTTATTGGTGTGGTGAGTTATATTAGCTACCGACCTGACGAACTTGAAAATCAAGCAGATAGCAATAAGGCAACAGGTTTTGTACCTCCCCTTCTTCGAGGTCTGACCTTGCCAGACTTTGCCGCTTACGCTGTTCCCGTTGTTGATAACAATAATGTTTTAGAGGCGCTCCTCGCAGGTGAAATCAGGGATATTCCTGTTATTGGTTTTTCTGTTGGTTTTCCCACTTCACTTGGGTCTATTCAAAACTATGATCCTGAATTTGTAAGCGAAGGGTTTCCTAATCTAGGTAAAAGACCGGGTGTCATTGTAGGTAGAGTTCAACCTGGGGGACCAGCGAGCCTTGCAGGATTAGCTGATTTTAAAATAGATAAAGAAGTTATAGAAGCCGATGTAATTGTGGCTATAGATGATATAGAGACACCAAGTTTCCCTAAACTTTTAGAAGTCCTTTACCAAAAAGGTGTAGGGCAAACCGTTAAGGTAACGGTTCAAAGGGGCAATGTCACTTTAAAATTGCAGTTAGATTTAGGGGCAAAGCGGAAAGTATTTAATTAAAACTAAGGCAAAAAAACTAAAGCGGACAGTTTTTGCTGTCCGCTTTTTTGGTGGGCGATAGTGGAGTTGAACCACTGACCTCGTCGTTATCAGCGACGCGCTCTAACCAACTGAGCTAATCGCCCTTGCTTCTCTGGCGGGTCTGGGTCTTACTACCTCGCGCGAGTGCGTTTGGGAGTTTAGCATGATAAATGTCTGAGGGTCAAGCCTATTTAACCCAAGTGGCTTATTACCTAAAAACGCTTTGCAAATAGAACACTTAAGCGGCATTTCTGTTTTTAAAGCAGGCTTTGCAAGATAGCTTTAAAGCGTCTAACCCCTTCTTGAATATCTGATTCATTTAAAAAGCTATAGCCAAAAAGTAGCCCTAGCCGACCAGGTGCTTCTAAATAATAAGGGGCAATGGAGTACACACCCACATCCTGCTCGAGCGCCCTCCTAATCACCGTATCGGTAAGATTGTAATCAATACTTTTAAACCAAACCACCACATGCACACCGGCATTACTTCCCATTATGCTAATAGCGTTGCCAAAAGCAGCCTCTAAAGACTCGAGCAAGGTGGTTCTACGCCGAGCATTTTCCAAGCGTTTACGCCTTAGATGTTTTTCAAAATAACCCTCCGCAATAAAGTGATTAAGCGCTGCCTGATCTAGGCTCGAGCTGTGCCGATCGATCAGCCACTTAAACGCTTTAACCACTTCAATCAGATGATCGGGTAATACCAAAAAGCCTAATCTTAAAGAGGGAAACAAGGTCTTGGAAAAGGTACCACTGTAAATCACACAGCCCTCATTATCTAAACCCTGTATGGCGGCAATGGGCCTACCTTCATAGCGGTATTCGCTGTCATAATCATCCTCTAAAATAAAAGCCTGATGGGTTTTGGCCCAAGTTAAGAGCTCGAGCCTTCTACTAAGCGACATAATTGGGCCTAAAGGGAACTGATGCGATGGCGTTACGTAAGCCAGTCGCGCAGTCTGATTGGGTATTTGTAAACCATCCTCGTCAACGTTTGCCGCAACCAACTTGGCACCTTGGGCAAGGAAAATTTGCCTAGCTCCCTGATAATGGGGTTCTTCTATCAGAACCTTATCATTAGCCTGAATCAGAGCTTGAGCAACCAAATAAAGCGCTTGCTGCGAACCACTGGTAATAACAATATTTTTGCTCTGGCATCTCACGCCTCGGTTGTGTCTCAAATACTGAGCTAGCGTTTCACGAAGTTCCGGGCTACCTTGGGCATCTGCATAATTTAGAGGTTGTGAGTCAGCTGCTCTAATCAGACACCGTTTCCAGGTGCGTAGCAAGGTTTCATCTTGGGCAATAAGCCCATAGCGAAAATTGAAACGAGGGAAATCTGTTAAGGTATGAGGGCTACCAGGTTTTAGCTTAAGCACACGCTGGGCAGAGGGAGTCAAAAAAGCAGATGAGGGCATGGTCTGGGGTGGACTAGGTGCAGGAGTAAAGCTCTGATTTGGTAAATCCTTACTGACAAAGGTACCGGCACCCTGATGGCTGCTTACATAACCTTCCGCAAGTAATTGCTCATAGGCCAGTAAAACAATATTTCTTGAAACACCTAACTCTGTCGCCTGCTTACGGCTCGAGCCCAATTTTTCTCCCGGGCTAAGTTCACCCTTTAAAATAGCCTGACGAAAAGCTTCAAATACTTGTTGGTAGAGCGGTTTTCCTGCCTCGAACTGGATAAGCATAATAAATGGTACTATAATCTTGTAAAAAACTGGCTCTTTTATAGAACCACTTGACATGCTAATTTGGTTTATGGAGGCAATATGAAACGACGTGTCACGGTTCAAGATGCACTTCAAAAGCTTGCCGAGACTGAGGGCAAACGCTTTGTGAAACTGTTTGAGAACGGAACGCTCGAGCTTGAGCTATACGTGCCAAAAGACGTTGACCCGCAGCAACCTCACCGTAAGGATGAGGTCTACATTGTCATAAGTGGCACGGGTTTTTATGTTAATGGCAAGAACCGAGATCCTTTTGGACCTGGTGATTTTTTATTTGCCGAAGCTGGCGTGCTGCACCGATTTGAAGATTTCAGCGAGGATTTTAAAGTCTGGGTTTTGTTTTATGGCCCAGATGGGGGAGAGCTTAAGAGCTAATTTGCTTTTTAGGTTATCTTGGTGTTCAGGCTAGAGGATTTAGGTGGATAGATGATGGGCACAATGAATATGGAGACCAGCTTATTATGATGGCAAGACCAGAAAGCCATGAGTATCAGGGTTATTTTGAGCGCTATATTGCTTATGTTGGTGATGAAGACATCCTGGCGGTTATGGCAGATCAAATTGATGAAGTTGCCAGAGTGTTTGGGAGTTTGAGTACCGAGAAGCAGCATTTCCGTTATGCAGCAGATAAATGGACGGTGCTTGAGGTTTTAGGTCATATGCTTGATTCGGAGAGAGTATTTGGCTTTCGAGCGCTTAGTTTTGCGCGTGGTGAACAAGCAAGTTTACCTGGCTTTGATGAACAAGCCTATATGCTTCATGCAAACCATAATGATACGGCGCTCGAGCAACTTCTAGAGGAGTTTGTCTACACGCGAAAAAGCCATGTGCTTATGTTTGACCATTTGAAACCCGATGCCTGGCTAAGAGTTGGCACAGCCAATAATAATGCTATCTCAGTTAGGGCTTTGGCCTTTATTATGGTGGGTCACATCAGGCATCATTTGACCATACTTAATGAGCGTTATGGATTAAAGATATCAACATCTCAATCATGAGTTTTACTAAGGGTTGACGGGTTTAAGACAGGGATACGTTTAGGGGTAGGTCTTGTCAGCACAATGTGCATAAAAGAAAAGGAAAGCGAGACTATGACAGTTGATTTTCTAGCCAAAGAAGACCGTGCGGCGTGGGAAGAGCTCTATAAGGGCTATGCCGTATTTTATAAAGTGCCCATGAATGATGAGATTCTAAATCAGGTTTGGTCATGGATTTTTGATGAAAAAGAAGCGTTTTTTGCGCTTATTGCCAAAGATGAAGGGGGAAAGGCCGTTGGACTGATGCACTTTCGTGAAATGGCATCGCCTTTAAGAGGTAAAAAAGTTGGCTTTTTAGATGACTTATTTGTAAAACCCGAAGCTAGGGGTAGTGGCGCTGTTGACGCCCTATTTAAGCGTTTGCAACAAGAGGCTAAAACGCATCATTGGCCTTTGGTGCGCTGGATAACGGCTGATGATAATTTCAGGGCAAGAATTGTCTATGACCGTTTAGCCAAACGAACGATGTGGGTTACTTACCAGATGGATGTTTCGTAAACTAAGGTCTAAAAAAGAAGGATGAGAGCAGTGTCAAACTATAGAATTCATGAGGCTAGGGGCTTAGAAGTCATTCCCTCAGCGACCTCTTCGGAGCATGATTTTGACTTTCTTATAGGAGACTGGACAATTCGTAATAAGAAACTTAAAGAACGCCTTAATAAGTGTACGGACTGGCTCGAGTTTGAAGCAAACCATAGTTGTCAAAAAATTCTAAAGGGCTATGGCAATACCGAGCACTTTAGCACTAAGTTTGACGGCGTCCCTTTTGAGGCACTTGGTTTAAGGTTATTTAATCCTAAAACCAGGTTATGGAGTATTTATTGGGCTGATAGTATCAATGTTGTACTTGATGTTCCGCAAGTAGGTTCTTTTGAAAACGGGGTTGGTAGATTTTATGCCGACGATTTGTTTCAAGGAAAACCCATTATTGTTATGTTTGAGTTTGAGAAAAGAAATCCAGAAAACCCTATTTGGCGACAGGCATTTTCGCCAGATAAGGGAGAGACCTGGGAATGGAATTGGATGATGAGTTTTCAGCGCAATACCCATAGAAGATAAAGCGTTTGAAGCTATGTTGCGAGTATTATTCAGTCTCAAAATTTAATTGATGTGAAGGCAATTGGATATTAGCTGGTATAACCTGGTGATACCTAGTATAAAAGGAAACTATGAATCAAAAAAATGAGTTTGGTCAAGCGATTAGTTATTCTTTAGAAGGTTGGCAATCACCCTCTTTTCCAGAGCCAAAGGTTATGGAGGGTGATTATGTGAGGCTCGAGCCGCTAAATGCAGATAGACATGCCGCAGAGCTGTTTGAGGCCTTTGACAAAGATAATGGTGCCATGTGGACCTATATGGGCTCAGGGCCTTATAAAAGCGCTTCAGATTATTATACTTGGGTAGAAACCATGACTAAGGGCAGCGATCCACAGTTTTATGCCATTCTGGATAAAACAACTGCCTTAGCTGTTGGTGTTGCAAGCTATTTGCGGATTGACCCTAAAGCCGGTTCTATCGAAGTTGGGTATATTGCTTACTCACCCGTGCTTCAGAAAACGAGACAGGCTACCGAAGCCATGTATCTGATGATGAAGAATGCCTTTGACTTAGGCTACCGCCGCTATGAGTGGAAGTGTGACTCGCTCAATCAAAACTCAAGAGCTGCAGCCCTTCGACTAGGGTTTCAGTATGAGGGTATTTTTCGGCAAGCGACTCACTATAAAGGGCGTAACAGAGATACAGCTTGGTTTGCCATTATTGATAAAGAATGGCCAGACTTAGCAAAAGCCTTTCAAGCATGGTTAGCACCTGCGAATTTTGATGATGAAGCTAAACAAATAAGCTCTTTAAGTGATTTGAGAAAGGTCTAATTATCGATCTTTGATTTTAAATCTCTGATCTTTAATGCATATGTACATTCCCCCATTTAATAAACAGGACAATCCAGAAGAACTTTACCGTTTTATGACTGCGCACAATTTTATTTCTCTAGTAACTTCAGAGAATGGTGAGTTAATAGCAAGCCACATACCCGTAATGATTGAGCGACAAGAAGATGATTTTGTAATTTCTGGGCATCTGGCAAGGGCCAATTCTCAGGTAGAGGCATTTGGCAAAGGACAGGCACTAGCCATTTTTTCAGGGCCGCATGCTTATATCAGCCCGACGCATTACGAAACGGTTGAAAGTGTTCCAACCTGGAACTATTCAGTGGTTCATGCTTACGGTGTGCCTCGAGCCTTTAGTGCCAAGGATGACCCAGAGCGCATAGAGGCTATGCTCATGGAACTGGTAAGAGGGCATGAAGCTAGCTACGAAAAGCAGTGGCATGAGTTGTCAGATAAATTTAAACAGGGGATGATGATGGGTATTGTAGGTTTTACAATGAAGGTCGAGCGTTTGGAAGGAAAATACAAACTTTCGCAAAATAAAAGTCAAACTGAGCAAAAAAATATAGCTCGAGCCCTCAGTCAAAGTCGTGATTCTGCCATTGCAGAAACAGGTCAAATGATGGGGCTCGAGCTAGAGATTTAAAACAAAGGCTTTAGGGTTTTTCCCTAAGGTTAGCATTGTACGCTGGGGTATTCGCGGATATTCAGGTAGGGTTCTACCGTATATACACGCTCAACCTCATAGTACGTTTCCCTTTCATCTAATGCGGCAGTGTTAATGATAAGACCATTTTCACCATGCCAAAGTTCTAAATCTATGCTGTCTTGTGTCCAGGTTTCTTTGCTTTTAAAAATCATTTTATATCTCCCTTTCCTTGAAGATGACAAACAATACCTTGCCAAGGTCAGCGCGTCATCATACGTTTGTATGAGGTAAAAAAGTATCTTGATACTTATCGACGAGGCGTTTCAATATTTTAAAAAGTCTTTGTTTACTAGCTTTGCAGCTCGAGCCATCATTGGCTCAAAAAGGATTCTGTTTTTTCGATATACCTAGCTTACAGAACTTGTAGTTGGCAATTTATCTGAAATGTGTGGTGAGTGGAAATAGCGCTCAAACCAAAGCAAATCCAAAGATTCGCAATAAAGCCAAATGTCTCATTAAGCTTGC
>JAHEBB010000325.1 GCA_024642575.1 Trueperaceae bacterium
AATGCGCCTTAGTTTCAGCAGCGCTCTTGGATCAGCAGCACCTCTTGCCATATCAAGCGAAGCCCAGGGAATGCCCAGTTTATCTAACTCTTCGGTATGTGCCTCGGGTGTCATCATTGAGATTATGCGTACATCCCAGCCACGTTTCTTGAGGCTTTTCATAAGCGCCATAACCTGAGCCTGCGCCCCTGCGTAAACCAGACTGGTAATTACAAAGCTAATACTTTTGCTTGGAGCCGCGTTCATTGAAATAACCATATCCTAACTATGCGTGCTGAGGCTTGGCTTTTGGGGTGCCGATGTCACACCCATAAATGCGAGGTACTGACTTATTACCGCTTCCGCTTCATAGCGCTTCACCCATTCCTCACTCATGGCTTTATGGGGTTCACTGAGTACCGAGCTAAGCGCCCTAGCCATAGCCTCAACATCTTGCATCGGGATGAGTTTGCCGTAGCGACCCCCTTCTAGAATTTCCTTGGGACCACTGGGGCAATCTGTGGCGACAACAGGTCGACCCAAAGCCATTGCCTGAATGAGGGCATTGGGCAAGCCCTCGGCAATGCTTGATAAAACATAGGCGGACGCCCTTGACATATATTTAAAGGGGTTATCAACAAAGCCAGGCATGTCGAGGTCTTCTGAAATATTTAGGTCTTTGGCAAGACGCTCGAGCCCTTCCCGTTCTTCGCCTTCGCCCAGCATGACCAGTCTTACCGGACGTTTGGCATGCAGTTTGGCAAAGGCTTTTAACAGCGTGGGAAAATCCTTTTGATAGGTCAGCCGACCTACCGTAAGTAAAACAGGAATTTCGGTTTGAAACCAGGGGTGGTCTAGGGGTTCATCTGCCAGCTTAAAAACGCGCTCAGTCAAAACCGGATTCAATATCATCTCAATTTTTTCAGGCTTAACTCCCAGGGTTTTGACCATATCTCCCTGAACACCTTCTGAAACCGCTACAATGCCATTTGCTTTTGGGTAAAAAAGGCGCATCAGACTCATGGCAACAAAGGCTTTGGCCTTGCCTAAATCCATAGTCGAATTTGAGGTACTTATGGCCTCACGAATGAAAACCTTGGTAGGTGAGCCAGCTAGCTTATTAGCTAAAACCGCGACAACATTGGCATGCTCTAAGGTTGATAGCATGGCGTCAGGCTTATGCTTAGCCAGATAAGCCCTAAGTTTAGGTGTGGCACTCAAGGTGCGCTTGACGCCCAAATCTATAACTTTAACCTCTTTAGACAGATTCTTAAGATAAGGTCCTTCGGCTGTCGCCAAAATCAGATCAGTCTGATGCCCACGCCTGGCAAAGCCTTCAGCCAGATCAACGAGCACTCTCTCGGCTCCGCCCCCAGCCAAGCTAGGCAAAAAGAGAGCCAGTTTCGCCATACCTAAAGGCGACCCTTTTGCTTCATAACTTCAGCATGGTGTTGCCAAAAGGTAGCATTGGATTTAGAAATTTCATATTTATCCATGATTTTTTGTCGCCCAAATGCGCCTAGGGCTTTACGCTCAGTTTCTGGCAAGCTAAACATTTTTTCCATCCCAGCTGCCATACTTTGAGGTCTACCGGGTTCTACCAAAATGCCGCAGCCTTCTATTAAAGTAGGTACATCTGAAACAGCAGTGGCGACGACGGGTTTTTCCATAGCCATCGCCTCTAAAACGACATTGGGCAAACCTTCAAAATCTGACATAAGGAGTAAGTAGTCAATGCTGTTTAAAAACTCTGGGGTATGGTCAATGCTACCCAGTAAAACGCAGTGCTTTTTAAGCCAGTCGCTCGCTTCAATGCGTGATTTTATATCATCCATTTCGGTACCCATACCTGCCATAACCAGATAGTCGGGGCGTTTATCCTCGGGTACAAGCAGCATAGCCTCGAGCAGCAGATCAAGCCTTTTGGCTTTGCGAAACGCACCCAAATAACCTGCTACTTTGGCATCTTTAGGAATGCCCCAACTTTCTCTAAGACTAGCGGTTGTTTCAGGGTTGAAGCGCTCGATATTGGTTGAGTTGGGCATGACAAAAACTTTGCTGGCAGGGGTACCATTGCTAATGAGCATGTCTGCAATGGCCTGGGCATTGGGTAAAAACCGAGCCGTAAAGCGGTCAAGATAAGGTCTGAGTCGGTTTTGTAATGGGGTAACCATAGGGGATTTTAAATTTCTATCCGAGTGCATAATGATGGGCACACCCGCCACAATGGCGCAAATCCGACCCCAGGTGGCAGTTGAGCCGTCAAGTACAGTGTGAACAATATCGGGTTTGCGTTTTTGAATCTCGCGAAAAAGTATCCATAAGAATTTGGGAAAACTCATCGTCGTGCGGTCAACCAGTTTGGTTTTAATACCGCTGTCAATAAAAGACTGCTCAATGCTATCGGCCTTAGCAGGCATGAGGGTAATAATCTCGACATCCCAATCAGGGGATGCGGGTCGCTGAGACATATATTGCGTCCACTGGCGTTCAGCTCCCCCAATGATGAAGCTGGTCATCACAAAGGTGAGTTTGGGCTTTTTGTTCATAGCTTGCATTTGACCATATTCCTTAGTCTTAAGGTTGTGAGAAAGAAAACGCTGAGAGTATTATGGGGTTTGTTTTGTCCAAAAACGCTCGAGCCTTGTAAAGACCTTTTCGCCAAAGAAAACAACAAATACTGCCAGCGCATAAATAACTACAAAACCAGCTGCCCTTAAATAAAGCCCTTGAAACAAAATTCTGGGTAAACCATAGGCTACGGCGCAAAAGGCAAAACAGGCAAGTAAATCCTGGTAGGGCATACTGAAAAATTGAGGGTCGCGTAAGAAAAAGTAAATAAGCGTCACAACTGCAAAATCTGCCAGCGTAGAAATGGCTGCGCCCATGAGCCCCATACGCGGTATTAAAATGAGATTGAGGCTAATATTAAGGGTAGCGCCTATAGCGGTAACGACTGACATAATCCAGAAGCGTTTTTGAATTTCAATTTGCCTATTCATATAGCTTCTAAAATCTCTTAGCCAGGTGGCAATAACCACTACAGGCATGATATAGGCGGCTTTTTGGTAGCTTTCCCCAAGTAGACTGGCCAAAATAGGAAAATAAAAAACAATAAAGAGCATAGGGCCAGTTGTTAACCAGAAGTACATGCGAAATGATTGGCGAATAGCAAGTTTGGCCGCAGGTGCACCTTTATTGGTATAGGCCCGTAAAATATTAGGCCAGGACATCATAAAAACGGCTTGTGAAAGCCCGCCTATAATCTTGTCTGCGAGGCCATAGTTAGCCGTGTAGAGCCCTACCATTTCTTTATCGGTGAGGCGCTCGAGCACAATTCTATCCGAGCTTTCCTCAAACCAGGTTGCTAGAGGTGCAGGAATCGCCGCAGGGCCGTGGCGCAAAATATCTCGTAAGGAGGAAAGCCCAAAACCAAAGGGCCCTGAGAGTTTTTTAGTAAGGCTATAGGTCGAAAAAAGAGCGGGGAAAAAGAGCGCTACTGAAATAGCCCAGAGAAGTGCCTGAGGTGTTTTAAAACCCAGTTTAAACGCAGCTATGGCTAGACCAAAACGCAATAGGCCGCTGGAAATTTCAGAGATAGCAAAGGCCATGCTTTGCTCTTCGGCACGGTTTAGATTGATGGTTAAGGTATAATAATCACCAATCAAAACGTAAAAAATGACAGCCACAAACACTGACCAGGAAATCAGGTTTTTAAAAATAAAGGTTAAGGCTAAAAAGGCAATAAAGAGTAAGACCGAGATGGCCAAAGCCTGAAAAATAACAACTGATACAAAATATTTTTTGGTTTCTTTGCGCTCGATAGCTTCATAGTAAAGCCGAAAAGCAAGACGGCGTATCCAGGCAGAGCCCATCATGGCTACAAAAGACGCTACCACCAAGCCAAGTTGGTACTCGCCAAAGGCTGCCTGATCAAGGTATTGAGTGGTAATGGGCCATAAAATAAAGGCCAGACCCTGAGAGGTAAAAATAGTCAGAAAGTAAACAAGGGTTTGGAAGTAGTTTTTACGCATAAGTTAGGTATGGCTGCTTAACATCAGCCAAGCTTGGTCATTAGACAAGTGCCTTAGCTTTGTTCAAAGTCAGGCTCGAGCTCAGGCAGTAGGGACGCGTTCGCTAAAACTTGGGGTTGGGCATTATCCTTAACCATTGAAACTGCCAGAGCAAAACCCAAGGCAATCCAGTAAACAAAGGTATCGGGAGTGGTACCGGTAAGGTTAAAAAAGAGCAGGGCTGTAATGGTTCCTGTGGCATGAAGTGCACGCTCGTCCTCATAGCGCCATGATTTTAGAAAACTCGAAAGATGAATAATTAAAAATAAAGACAGGCCAACAATGCCATATTCAATAATAAATTGCAGATAAGCATTATGAATGGAATCAAGGTGTCCGAAAATCGTCCCGGCAACTACCCTGCTGGCATCAAAACCGTGACCTAAGAAAAGTTGAAATGGCGATGATCTCACAATGGTGCTCACGCCTGCTTGCCAGAGAGGTAAACGGTCATTAAGGGTAGAAATATCTGAAGAAGAAAAGCGCACAAAAACGTTGTTACTACCCGGTAAGCTAGATAAAGCAATCAGACCCAGCATGCCGCCAAATATCAGATAAATAAAGCGCTTTGGATTAAACAAAACACGTAAGGTGATAACAAAAAGGGCCATTGCCAGCGCAATAGTGCCCCCACGCGATGCCAGAATTAAGAGGGCATAGAGTCCGAAGAGAAAGCTCATGAGCACAATAGCGCGGCTTATTAGTGAGCCACCTTTTGCAGCAATAATTCGGGTATAGAGGGGAATGATTCCTAAACCAATCATAGCCGACACAACATTTTCATTGACACCAATGCTACCCCGATCAGCAAAGCCGGTTTTGGCAGCCACATCAATAACCCAGGCCGAAATAATAAGCATGGAGATAATCTGACCATATGCAAAGTGTGCTAGAGAACGCTCCGTACGAAACTGGAAAGCAACCATAGCACCCAGGAAAAAGATAAACAGCTTTTGCCAGACTTGAAAGTCAATCGTTACTTGGGTAGCAATACTAAATAAGCTGAGCAACACCACAATAAAAAAGGCAGCATAAAGGGCAATAGAAAGCCAAGGAATTTTTCGTCGTTCTTGACCAAAAAGCAGTAAGACATTAAGGAGCATAAGGCCATAAATCGGGTAATAAAGCCCTTGAAGCGTAAATTGATTAAAAACGGTTGCCTGGACGGTGAATAAAACCCAGAAAACTGTTGCGGTTAGATGAGGGTATTTGACCATAAACCAGGCCGCAGCCAGGCCAATAACCAGGCCACCCAATAAGGAAAAGTAAAAAGGTGAATAGCCAACGCCAATACCCAACATAAGTGCAAACAAAATGGCGCTAAAGACGATCATTAATTGAATAAAACGATTATGAGTATCTGTTAAAGCTCTAAGCATAGCTAAAAGCGATTATGGCACGCTTTATGGTATTAAGAAACTAAGAAGGTCACGCGTAGGCTTCACATTGAGTCAGACAATTGAAAAGATTCATATTTAACTTAAGTGCTGTAAGCTGTAAGGCTACAAAGGTTTATATGCGTTTTACTTTCTTTCTCGCCACAATAAAGTTTGCAAAGGAAATATTTGCTATAGCTAAGCTTATAAGCTTGCTAAACTCAAACCTAGTGGCAACTGACCTGTTTATGCAAGATTTAAGTTTGCTGGTACGCTCGAGGCATCCGATTATTTTTTTGCGTAGCCATGAGCATGAGCGCTTGCAGCACTTGCTTATGCATCTGGCAGCCAGTTTAAACATGCCATTTTATGTCTGGACACGTAGCAAGGGCTTAAAGCATCATTTTGAGTTAGCGGTTGCTAAGGCAGATCAAAGGGGGTTTAAGCTCGAGCCCATAGCGGTGCTCGAGTCGCCTAATCGGGCAACTATGTCACCGCTGGCAGCCTTAGAAGATGTCGAAAAGGAAAATCGCCCCGCGCTTTATTACTTTCAAGGTTTAGGCACAGATTTAAGCGAGTCAATGATTGCCAGCAAACTGCGTGACGCCGCGCGGCAGTTTTTAAAGCATGAGGGTAGCATCGTCATAAGTGGCAGCGTGCCAGCAGACTTGCCCGACCCCTTGCATGGGCTTAGTACCGTTTTGGATATGCCGCTTCCTAGCTTAAGAGAGTACCGTGATTTGGCGGAAACCATTTACCGCGATTTGGCGCGGCGTATGCCCATAGAGTTTCGCTTAAGCCGTGAAGAATTTGACCAGCTCAGTCGCAATTTGCAGGGTTTATCTTTGCT
>JAHEBB010000326.1 GCA_024642575.1 Trueperaceae bacterium
TAAGGTTTGCCTTTGAGAAACCTGGTTTTTTTCCTTGACCTTTCAGGAGGGTTGACAGATAATACGCAAATGACCCAACCAAGTGAAACCATTCTGGTAGAAAATCACGGCTCTATTCGCATTTTGCAACTTAACCGACCAGAAGTGCGTAACGCGCTGAGTCATGCCTTGCAAGCATCTTTGCAAAAGCACTTAGATAATGCCAAAGAGGATAAATCTGTCCGCGCTATTATTCTTACAGGGTCGGGAAAAGCCTTTTGTGCAGGCCTAGATCTTGATGAACTTAAGGCCATCAGTACACGGAGCACTGAAGAGAACCGAAAAGACTCAGAGCATTTTGCCAAACTGCTCGAGACGATTTATACCTTTGAAAAACCCGTTATTGCTGCTCTAAATGGTCACGCAGTTGCAGGTGGTGCAGGGATTGCTTCGGTTTGTGATCTTGTGGTTATGAGCGACGAGGCAAAGTTTGGCTATACGGAAAGTAGAATTGGTTTTGTTGCAGCCCTTGTGGGTATTTATCTGGTTCGTCAAATCGGTGAAAAGCATGCAAGAGATTTGCTTCTTAGCGCAAGGCTTATTACGGCTGATGAGGCCAAACAAATGGGTCTTGTTAATCATGTGGTTGAAACAGATCAAGTTTTGGCTAAAGCCCTAAACTTGGCTGAAGCCCTAGCAGAGAACTCACCTAGCTCACTGGCTATGACTAAAAAGCTATTGGCAGCTGCGCCAAGTATGGGTTTGCAAGAAAGTATTCGCTACGCTATTGAATTAAACGCTCTGGCAAGAACGACTAATGATTTAAAAGAGGGCGTGAGTTCGTTTTTAGAGAAACGCAAACCTGTTTGGCAATAATATAGTCTTGCTAAAATTTATTGAGACTATTTACTGCCGTTTTTGCAAGATAGATGCTATCTATGGATTCCAGCCTCCCCCAGCCTTCGCTGGGGCTAAAGGCGGAATGACGAATGTAAGCACAAACCTCAACCTACTTCTAACATTAGCGTTTAACTTTGGATTCCTATAAATTGCGTAAATTCTGGAAGATATAGAGTTCTTTCAGTTAGAGGCTATATCTTCCAGAATTGGTGGTTAAGGCAGTTTATTACCTGCTGCACGGTAGATCTCATACCACTCTTCACGAGAAAGATTAATTTCGCTGGCTTTGCAGCAATCTTTGAGGCGACTTACATTGGTTGTTCCTGTTACGGGTTGCATATGGGCGGGATGACGCAGCAACCAGGCTATGGCAATTGTTGTATTGGTCACTTTATGGAGTTCAGCAATCTCACCAATCTTGGCATTGAGCTCAGGGAATTTTTCATTATCGAGGAAAACTCCCTCAAAAAACCCATATTGAAAAGGTGACCACGGCTGAATGGTTATGTCATGAAGGCGGCAGTAATCAAGAATATAACCGTCACGATCAACGGCTTCATCATTTTCCATATTTACATTAAAGCCACTTTTTATCATGGTGGTGTTGGTTATGCTGAGCTGAAGTTGATTGGCAATAAGCGGCTGCTTTACGTATTTTTTTAAGAGTTCGATTTGTCTTGGATGCTGATTGCTTACCCCAAAATGACGAACCTTGCCCTCACGCTCGAGCTGGTCAAACGCTGCTGCGATCTCCTCGGGTTCCATTAAGGTATCTGGTCGGTGTAATAAAAGTACATCTAAGTAATCGGTTTTTAAGCGTTTTAGACTCCCCTCAACTGAGGCCAGGATGTGCTCTTTGGAGAAGTCAAACATGCCTTTTCTAATGCCACATTTGGATTGCAAAAGGAGCTGTTCGCGGATTTGACTATTCATATTAATAGCTTCTGCGAAAACCTCCTCACAGGTGCCACCACCATAAATGTCAGCATGATCAAAAAAATTAGCGCCTTCATCAAGCGCGGTATGTACAAAGCGCTCTGCTTCTGTTTTGTTAAGAGCGTTTATACGCATGCAGCCTACGGCAATGACTGGCACATCTAAGTTACTGTTACCAAGTTTCATAGTTTTCATAACAGGGCTCCTTTAGGCTCTTACCCTAAGAAATCTTGCTTGAGCTTTTTGGTCAATATGACGACTCAATAGGTAGTACTTTTATTCAGACTAAGAGCCTTTAAACTATACCTCTTAAATACAACTTGCCATGCTTATGCCGGCTTTTTTAGCTCTTTACTGACTCTATATTAAAGACATTGTTCTAAATAACAAGGGATAATCCAAGAAAGTTATAAGTAAGCACCCTTTGCTGCTACTCAAGCGTTTCATGAAATCTATCTAAGGCAAAAAGAAAAACCCTTCGCTGGGTGCTACACCTCGAGCCTAATGATTGCGAAAGCTCGTATTAAGCCATGCTTTAAAGTTCAGACAGGCGAGCCCATATCACTTATACTTGAAAGCGTCAAAAATAATTACGTTGTGAGGGGCTATAAACTTAAGTAAAGGTTTTGGAGAAACCATGGCCATAGATTTTCAAACTAATGCAGCATCTACTAAGCAAGCCTATGAACTTGTAAATCACTGGTTGACTGCTTTCGAAACAACCCTTGAACAAGGAGATGCCAGGGTTGCAGCAGAGTATTTTCTTGAGGATAGTTGGTGGCGAGATTTGCTTAGTTTTACCTGGGATCATCGCAGCTTTCAAGGTAGAGAAAAGATTCAAGCAGGGTTAGCAGAAACGCTTGCTAAGACCAAGCCAAGCAAGTTTCAGCTCGAGCCAAACAAACCCCCCTCTATAAGTGAAAGTGAAACCGAGGGTCAAACCGTCGAAGCCTTTTACACCTTTGAAACCGCGATAGGGCAGGGGCGAGGTTTTCTAAGACTCAGGCAAGATGAGGGGGGTTCATGGAAAGCCTGGACACTGCTAACAACCTTAGATTCCCTTAAGGGGCATGAGGAAAAACGAGGGTTCAACCGCCCTAAAGGCATTGATGGGGCAGCGCGACACAAACGAAAAAACTGGCTCGAGCAACGAGAAGAAAGCCAGAGCTTCAAAGACCGTGACCCGCAAGTTCTGGTGATTGGTTCAGGGCAAGCCGGTCTGAGCATTGCTGCCAGGTTGGGTCATTTAGGTATTGATACGCTCCTCATAGAAAAGAATGCTCGCGTTGGTGACAACTGGCGCAAGCGCTATCATTCCTTGGTACTTCATGATCCTATCTGGAAAAACCACTTGCCTTATATGACCTATCCTGATAGCTGGCCTGTCTTTATTCCTAAAGACAAATTAGCCGACTGGTTTGAGTTTTACGCTTCAGCCATGGAACTCAATGTTTGGACGTCAACGACCTTTCTAGGCGCTGATTACGATGAGACAAGCAAAACCTGGACCGCTCGAGTCAAACGTGAAGACGGCAAGGAGCAAAGTCTAAAGGCAAACCATCTAATTCTGGCTTCTGGTATGGCGGGGCTGCCACGGGTTCCAGACTTTGAAGGTATGGAGGCGTTTCAAGGGGTCATCAAACACTCGAGCGCTCATGCGGGTGCCGAAGCCTGGGAAGGTAAAAAGGCCGTTGTGGTAGGTGCCGCCACCAGCGGACATGACATTGCGCTGGCTTTTTATGAATACGGTGCCGATGTAACGATGGTGCAACGTTCTTCAACCTATGTCATTAATAGCGATACATTTACCAAAGTTTTGCAAGGGGGTGATGCGGAGCAGCTCGAGCCCTCCCTTGCCGATGTCGATCTTAAAGGAGCCTCAACCCCCATACTCCTTTTGGCTGAACAACTTAAATCTGTGACGGAGCATTGTGCTGAACTGGATATAGACCTTTTAGAAGGCTTAAAAGCTGCGGGGTTTCAGCTTGATTTTGGTGATGATGGCAGTGGCATTGCGCTAAAATTCTTGCGTACAGGGGGAGGTTACTACATCAATGTGGGGGCATCTGAAAAAATTGTTGAAGGTAAGATAAAACTTAAGCAAGGGCTTGATATTAAGAGGTTTACCAAAGAGGGGCTCGAGTTTAGTGATGGCAGTACGCTCGAGGCTGACATTGTGGTGATTTGTACGGGTTATCAAAACATGCGTGAAAGCGCAAGAGCGCTTTTAGGTGACGTTGTGGCGGACAAATTAGGGCTTGTCTGGGGCTTAGATGATGAAGGTGAACTTCGCACCATTTGGCGTAACTCAGGACATCCACGATTTTGGTTTATGGGCGGAAACTTACAACAGTGTCGTTTTTACTCAAAATTTTTAGCTCTACGCATTAAAGCGATTGAAGAAGGCATGATTGCTTCTGGGGGCTTAGAAAATGGCGTATGACCTTTTACTCAAAGGTGGGCAGCTGATTGACCCGAAAAATGAGATTGATGGTTTACGAGATGTGGCTATTAAACAGGGTAAAATTGCAGCTGTAGAGCCTGAGATTGCGGTTGACCGAGCTGAATCTGTTATTGACGCAAGCGGTCTTTTGGTAACGCCAGGTCTGGTCGATATTCATATGCATGCTTACGCCACACCAGGTCACCCGAATGAATGGGCGGGTGATAATAGTATTTTGCCCGATGGCTTTAGTTTCAGGACGGGCGTAACCACAATGGTTGATACCGGCAGTGCTGGCTGGCGCAATTTTGAAGATTTTCGTTTCAGGGTTATTGACCGCAGCAAAACTCGGCTTTTTGCCCTGATCAATATTGCAGGTACAGGCATGACCTCAACTGATCATGAGCAAAATCCTTTTGATATGGATACTGATAAAGCAGCGGCAATGGCTAAAGAACATGCCGATATCGTAGTAGGTATTAAGACCGCGCACTACTATGGACCCGAATGGATTTCGGTTGATCGCTGTCTGGAAGCGGCAGAAAAAGCGGCACTACCTGTCATGATTGACTTTGGTTATTTCAAACTCGAGCGCCCCTTTTATCAATTACTAAACGAGAAACTCAGGCGGGGTGATATTGCTACCCACATTTTTAGGGGGCCTGTTCCCTGGTTTAATGCTAAAGGCGAGGTGCTTGACTATCTTTATAAAGCCCGTGAGAAAGGCATCATCTTTGATGTAGGTCATGGAGGGGGGAGTTTTTGTTTTCGCAATGCTGCGCCTGCTACCGCTCAAGGATTTTACCCTGACTCTATTTCAACAGATTTGCATGTAGGCTCTATGAATATAGGAATGCTTGACATGCTAACCACCATGTCCAAATTTTTGGTAATGGGTATGCCGCTTGCTGAAGTGATAAGAGCGTCAACGGTTAATCCTGCTAGTGAGATAAGCCATTCTGAACTAGGGCATTTGAGTATTGGAGCGGTAGCTGATGTAGCCCTGCTAAAGGTACAGCACGGACGTTTTGGTTATGCAGATTCCTTTGGCGGTAGGCTTGAAGGCGATCAGCGGCTCGTTTGTGAACTGACCCTTAAGGACGGTGAAGTTGTCTGGGACTGGAATGGCAGAGCTGCCATAGATTACCGAGACTTAGGTGAAACGTACGGCATTCGTGAGGGTGAATTTTTGATTCTTCCACCTGATGCTTAGGCGAACGCAATAGGGTTTTACTAGAAGGGCTCGAGCCTTTTTTCCTATCCTTATGACACAATAGACAGATGAAGCGACTCACAGATAAATACATAATAGTTACAGGCGCAAGTAGTGGTTTTGGTAAGGCAATTGCGCTTGCATGTGCCTCTGAAGGTGCGCATATAGCTTTGCTTGCCCGCCGACAAGAAAAGCTTGCTGAAGTTGCCAAACAGATTGAAGCCAAAGGTCAACAGGCTTTGATTTGTCCAACCGATCTTGCCAGCGAAGCTGAGATAACTGCTGCCATTCAAACGATAAAAAAAGCATGGGGCAGAGTAGATATTCTGGTAAATAATGCGGGAACAAACATCCGCGCTCGCCGCATTTCCGAAACAACCAGTGAAGAATGGCGAAACTTAATCGAGGTCAATTTGACAAGTGCTTTCTTATTCACCAAAGCTTTTTTACCCTTGATGATTGATCAGACAGAAGGTAGCATCATCAATATTGCCTCAAGAGCTGCCAGTAATCCAGGCCTCTTAGCCGGTGTAGCTTATAGTAGTTCTAAAAGAGCCATGGAAGCTTTAACAAGGGTCACTAATGAAGAAGCCAATCCTTACAATGTTCGAGCCTGTGTCATAAATCCAGGAGAAGGCAACACGCCTATTATGGACTTACGCCCTGAACCCCCTTCACCAGAACGTCGAGAACGGATGATGCAGGCTGAAGATATTGCAGAGACGGTTGTATTTGTTGCATCCTTACCCCAAAGAGTAACCCTTGAAGCTATTGAG
>JAHEBB010000327.1 GCA_024642575.1 Trueperaceae bacterium
TCGTGTTTGCGGGCCTTCAATAGCAAGATAGCTAAGAAGCAGTAGGGGTTTAGCTCTTGTAAAAGAACTATTCGTTAAAGATAAACCCCCAAGGGTTTGTAGCCTCATAGAGCATTGTAAGCCAATAAATAAAGCTTAAACAACACAAATACCTAATCTGCACTTTTTCTGGACGGGGCTTGGACGGGCTTCATTTTGCATGCTGACCTTATCTAAAGGGTAGTGGAGGTAAGCATGTAAAGCTTTTGAATTACCCCTATAAAGGTTTCTTGGTCAAGAAAATACGAAGTATGAAAAGGAGATAAACGATGCAAGTGGCACAAGCAACTGTTTTACTAGACAGCATGTTAGAAGGCTTTGCAAGTCGAAGTACCCATAATGATTTAGAGAACACGTTTTTCAGCGAGGACTTTGAAGAACTCAAAGAAGCAGGCTTTCTTAAAATTGCCATACCTAAAGAATTGGGTGGCTTAGGCTATAACCTTGCCAAAGTCTGTGCAGAACAACGCAAGCTTGCCTACCATGCACCTGCCACAGCGCTGGCTATCAACATGCATATTTACTGGACAGGCATAGCCGCCGATCTTTACAAAATGGGCGATAAGTCCATGCAGTGGCTACTAGAGGAGGCCGCCAAGGGTGAAGTTTTTGCTGCCGGGCACGGTGAAAGAGGTAATGATTTACCCGTACTTTACTCAACTGCTAAGGCAGAACGCGTAAGTGGTGGCTACACCTTCTCAGGACATAAAATGTTTGGTAGCCTAACGCCTGTCTGGACATATATGGGTTTTCACGGCATGGACACCTCCAACCCAGAAAGCCCTAAAGTCATACACGCTTTTCTGCCAAGAGACAGCCAGAATTACCAAATCAAAGAAACCTGGGATGCTCTAGGTATGCGCGCAACTCGTAGTGATGACACCCTATTAAACGGAACTTTTGTACCTGATAAATATATTGTAAGGGTTTTACCCGCAGATTTTGCTGGGGCAGATATGTTTATTGTTAGCTTATTTGCCTGGGCACTCATTAACTTTGCCAATGTTTATGCAGCTTGCGCCCAGCGGGGGTTTGATTTAGCAATCGAAAATGCCAACAAGAAAACCTCAATCGCGCTGGGTGGAAAAACGATGGCCTACAATCCTATGGTTCAGCACACGGTCGCCGATATGGCGCTCGAGCTAGAAAGTCTCATACCTCACTTAGATAGTGTGGCAAATGACTGGTCAAATGGGGTTGATTACGGCGGCTTATGGCCTTCGAAAATAGTGGCTTGCAAGTATCATGCAGTTGAATCTGCTAAGAAAGTGATGAACTTAGCTCTAGATGTTATTGGAGGAGCAGGGTCAGCTCGGGGAAATGAGTTTGAAAGACTTTACCGAGATGTTGCCATGGGAGGTATTCACCCAGCAAACAGTCTCTTAACTCATGAAATTCTAGGCAAAACCCATTTAGGTTTACTTGGTCAAATGCCTAGATGGGGCTAAAGGCGAAGGGTAGCAGTATTTCAAGATTTTTTTTAGCTTTTTATTGCCTGTGGTGTCTTTACCACAGGCAAACTTAAATTTGGTCAAACTGTTGCCTGAGAAAGTACCAAAGCCTAAGCAGACCTTAGCGAACTTACTAGGCTTCATTATTATGATGCCCTACGCTCAGGCTGACTATGCCCCTAAGCTATACTAAAATATGTATATCCTAACTCTACTTTCAAAGCCTGGGATCCAATTAGGAGATGATTGGCAGCCACTACCTAAGGGGAAGACCTCGGCATTTCTGTACTATTTGGCGTATCAAGCCGATTGGGTATCAAGAGAAGAGTTAATCTATTTATTCTGGCCCGATAATGATGATAAGCAAGCAAGAAGTAACTTAAGGTCATTACTCAGTAGGTCTATAAGAAAACTTGATTATGTAAAGCTAGATGTTGAAAGAGATAAAATACGCTGGCAAGTAGGTTCAGATTTAAAATCCTTTAGACAAGCCCTAAAAGACGAAGACTTCGCAAAGGCAACAGGTCTCTTTGTAGCTGGGCTCCTAGCTGGTTACGCTTGTCCTGACGCGCCTGAGTTCGAAAACTGGCTTTACTTAGAAAGAGAAGAAATTCTACGTGCTTTTAAAACATCCGCTTTAAACCTTGTGAATGATTTAATACTAAAAGAGCACTATTTTGATGCTACTGAAGTGCTAAAAAAAATTTTGAATCAAGACGCCTTTGACGAAATGAGTTTTAGGCTATATTTAAAGTCTGTATTCTTATCAGAAGGTCAAGCTAAAGCAAAGCAAGAACTGAGTCACTTTCAGAAAAAGTTAGATAAGGAAATGGGAGGGACACCAGAAACAGCAACCTTAAACCTTCTAGATGAACTAATTCTTTTATCAAAAAAAACGGAACCCGATTTGCAAGAGATAGCAACAGGTGTAACCTCAATTCAGCATCAACCTTTAAATAACCTCCCATTAAACCTTACACCTTTTGTGGGTAGGGCCAAAGAGAAAGCTGACTTAACTGCCTACATAGCTGACCCCAACAAAAGACTCATTACCATTATTGGACCTGGAGGCATGGGGAAAACGAGATTAGCCCTTTCTCTAGCAGAAGAGCACTTAGCTAGGTTCGAACACGGGGTCTGGTTTGTTCCATTTGCGTTACAAGAGAACCTTGACACAATAATTTACCCCATTGCTGAGTCTCTAGATATTCGCTTCTATGGCCAAGAGGACCCTAAAAGACAGGTCCTTAACTTTCTTCGTAACAAAGAACTTCTGCTCATTCTTGATAATCTAGAACATCTCCTTGAAGGCACACTTCTTATTAAAGAATTTTTAGAGCATGCCCCTAATCTTAAGGTGCTAGCCACGTCTAGAGAGGTGCTCAATTTGCAAGCTGAGTATGTATTTGAGTTAGAAGGTATGAAGACTACTAATGAAATTCAAGAAGACTTATCCAAGGATAAAATTGGCCCAGTACTAGCAAAAGAAAATCGTGCAAAAGGCTTTTACCTTGAAAACAACAAACCTATCAGTATTAAATCTGACGCTGTGCGCTTATTTGTTCAGTTCGCCCAACAAAGAATAAGGAACTTTTCCTTAGATAGCAAAACCCACGAATCTATTCTTAATATATGCCACTTAGTTGAAGGTATGCCCTTAGCAATAGAGCTCGCAGCTAATTGGCTCAAAGCAATGTCGCCACAAGAAATACTTCTTGAGATAAAATCCAATTTAAGTATTTTACAGACCCCTTCAAGAGATATTCCTGATAGACATAAGAGCATTGAAGCCGTCTTTGAATACAGCTGGGCTTTACTAAGACCTTCAGAACAGGATGCCCTGAGAAAGCTAGCGGTATTTGAAAATACCTTTTCTAAAGAAGCCGCCCTAATTATTACAAATACTCGTATTCCGATGTTAGCATCTTTAGTAAATAAATCTCTCTTAAAAGTGGCGATAAATCAAAAATTTACCTTTCAACCTCTACTGCTAAACTATACTCGGCAAAAACGAAGTCAACCAGCTAATCTAGATGCCCTAAAAACATTCCATGCAAATTATTTTGCTTCTAAACTAATTAATCATAAAGCTTCAGATACCCTTGAGATAAGCCAAGCTATCGAGCAAGAATACGACAATTTTATTCAAGCCCTTACTTGGCTCTATTCCCAAACTGCGTTTAAACTAGCAGCAAAACTAGTATTAAACCTAAATCGTTTTTGGCAAGTTCGCGGCTTCTATCTCTTGGCTAAGGATTGGACGCAAAAAATACTTACGAGCTTATTAAACGCTATCGACAATCAAAATGAAGAACTTTACCTGACATCCGCCTTGAGCCTTGACCTTGCCAAACTAAATGTCAATTTAGGGCATCATGAGGACGCAGGACAGGTACTAGAAAAACTTTCTACCGAAACACTAACTATAGACTTAAAAGCTGATGTGCTAACTACTCAAGCAGGACTATTTTTTCATCAAGGCAAACTGAGTGAAGCAACCCATACACTTTCAAAAATAACTGATCTCGAGTTTAAAATGGATAACAAGCATTGGTATGAACTTAAGTCCTTAAAAGCTCAGATAGCTTTTTATCAGAATGATTTTAATCATGCTAGATATATTTTGGAATCAATCCTAAATTCACCAAAGAGAATCCCAAACCTGTTAGAGCAAGCCAAAACGCTATCTGACATGGGTGTTACCCTAGATGAGCTTAAACACTATGAAGAGGCGAAAGGGTATCACCAAGATGCCTTGAAAATTGCCGAACAAATAAAGGCAACACCTTTTCAAATAAAAGTAATTCTGAATACCCTCGGCAATGCTTTTAGTCTAGGGAATTACGAAGGTATTTTAAAGAAAGCTGAAGCTGCCCTAAATTTAGGTGAATATGCAGACACAATGACCTTACGTAACAACCTTGCTAGTTTATATAAATCAATAAATAGATTTAGCAAAGCCCTTGCGCATTACCAAACTATTATCTCAGCTAGTAAAGATGCAACATTATTATGCATTGCTTGGGCAAATTTGGCAGAAATTTATTCAACGAATAAAGAAGCAGACTTAAAAAATCTAGCTCTTGACAAAGCAATGTTGTATTTAGGTCAGACTGATTTTCCTGTTGCCTATCAAACAGTATTAAAGCTAGTTGAAAATCACGGTACAAAACAACAATTAATGCAGCTAGTGGATAATTCCAAATGATATTATTGAGCATAGAAAGTCAAGTAATGAGATAGTCATTCCAAGGGAATAATTGTAGATTTTATGACCTCATTACACTCAGTTTGACCCTCTAGGGTGTAACAAACGGTTAGCGTATCAGTCGCGCTTGTTGGTAGCGCTTGAGCTAAACCAACGGGTTGGAAAAGCGTCGAATTAGAACTTAAGCCTGTTAATATCCTACGAATGTTCCCTGCGACTTGCAATTCATTGGTAACTATAAGACCAACAAGATCTTCTTTTGCATCGTCCTTTTTATTAAATAGGTAAAGCCCTGCTACAGAGTCTTGCTGAACTGGCTTAGCAGTCCAGCTTAAGCTTGTGCCATTTGTCAAAGTTAAGGTTCCTGTTGCAGTTTCGCTTGAATATAACCCTAGCAAAGTAAGGCCAGCACCACTTGACAATGTAAAACTTCCTTGCCCTAAGTGACTATCTTGTGTTGGTAGAAACCAAGAGCTTTGCGTCTCCCATGTGCTATTACCTCCACAGGTATAAGCAAGCACCAGACTATCCTCAATCACAACTGCGATTTTACCATCGCTAGCATCAATGTTTCCAACAAATATAGTTGCCTGCGAAAAGCCTAAGCCAGCAAGTAAAAATAGTGAAGTTAAGAAAATGGCTTTAAGAAACTGCATGAGAACCCTCCTAGGGTGCTGCAAAGACCTAAAAATGCTTTCACATTACTTGTTGTGGCATGAAAGCTTACCGTAAGCCTACACCAATATTCGATCAGCCAAGCGATGAAGTCTCCGCGCAACTTCAGTATAGAAGCTCGCGATTGAGATAATAGTGGTCCCTAAATTTCTATTGTCCCTCAAATAAGCAAGAGGCAAAATTAATGCAGCGCTCTGGCAGCGCTTGTGCAGCGCCCAACTTTCTAAACTCTTTTTATCGATGAGAGAAACTCATTGGAAAAGGAGAAAGTAAAGATGATTAAGTGCCTGCAAATTGAAGCCGAAGTAAAAGAGACTCAATTCAAACAAGAGATGAGAAATAGCATGCCAAGAATACCTTCACAAATCCTAGTAATATTCCTTTTAGTCATAGGTTTAGGCTTAGTTGCTTGTGAAAGTCTAAGCAGCCTACCCGAAGCAGAAGAAACTCCTATTGTTGAAGAAACACCTATATTGGATGCCCAGTTTATTGACCCAAGAACCCCAGCACCAAGTCCTCAGCCTGTTAAACCGATAGACCCACCTAAAGCAGCTGAGCTTGCCCTTGTTAGTGTTACAGACACAAGCATTACGCTTAGCTATACCGACAAATCAACCGATGAAAAAGGCTTTATTCTTGAAAGACAAAACGCTAATGGCAGCTGGCAAACTATCAATCAGGTTGTTTATGCAGGCTCGAGTAAGTCAGGTGTAAGTACAGGTCTAGTTCGTTCATTTACTGATGCAGGTTCAGACGTTTCTAGCCCTGGTACTCAAAAAGGCTTAGTTCCAGGTAAAACCTATTGTTACCGTGTTATTGCCTGGAATGATAATGGCAGGCAAGCTTCTAAAACGCTTTGTGCTGCTACTAGTGG
>JAHEBB010000328.1 GCA_024642575.1 Trueperaceae bacterium
ATATCCACACCCAAATCTTTAGCTAACCTAGCTAACTCAGTGACAACTCGGTAAATTCCCCCTTTCGGGTAAGAAAGCCCCATACCGAGTTCAACCCAGCAAATATTATGTAAGATGGCGGGTGCTTGATAAGGGTTAGCCCCAAAGTAAGTAGCAAAACGCATAAAGAATTGTTTTAAGTCCCCTTGCGCACCTAGACTATCAAGCAGCTTGGGCAAAGTTTTTAAGGGATGTGCCTTTAAGCCCGATCGCAATCCGTAAGCAGCGAGCTGAAACAAAGAAGGGTTTTGCCCATAAACGAAAGTCATTGCCGAACGTTCATAAAGGTGTTTGGCCTCGCTTAAAGCTCTTTGATAAACCTGCGCTTCTTCTAAAGAAAGCTGCTGGATGGTTTTGTCTAGATCTTGATACACATCCCAGATGCGACCCGAAGAAAACATATAGCGGCAAAGCAAATCTAAAGGCTCGAGCTCAAAAGGAAGCTCCCGCCCTGCAAGTTCAAAAATGTCTTTGACAACCTGTGGCAGCGTAAAGACACTTGGCCCTGTATCAAAACGGAACTGATCACGACGAAACTCACTGGCTTTTCCCCCCAGCGTTGGTGATTGCTCCAGCAGCGTCACCTTGTAGTCTCGGCAGGCAAGATGAATCGCCGCCGAAAGACCGGCAAACCCGGCCCCCAAAACCAATGCTGTTTTCCTACCACTCACGGGTAGATTCTACCCTTCCAGCTTAGGTTTTTCTGACGGAGGGCTTGCCAAGCAATGTGCCAAAGCGCAAAACTCATAAAGGGTTGCCAGAAACTTTCTGGCAGCTCTCTAGTCGTTTTTAAATTACATAAGAAGCGTAAGCTCAGGCTCATAAGGCCAATCCCTAACCACAAGGGTTGAAAAGGAATTAGCAGCCAGCAAAGCGTATGTGCCAGCGTATTGAGTAAAGTCAGGATAAGAAGCGCAAGTTTCCCGCCTGAGGCTGCCACAATATTTTTACTAAAGCCCTCAATTAAAGCACTGTCCGTTTGGTACATGCGCGTACTAAGCAGGTCTCCTCCAAGGGCAAGTACCAAGGGAATAGCTTTTGCTTTAGCAGCCTGCGCCATACGTACATCTTCTAAAATGTCCGTTTTAAAGGCTTCATGACCTCCAAGTTTGTCATAAGCAGCTTTTGTCCAGAGCATGAGTTGTCCATTGCCTGCTGCCAGCGTTTTAGGTTTTAAATATTTGACAGCTAAATAAGGCAGTGCACCCAGCAAAATCTGATCAATGAGAGGTACGGCAATAGTCTCGAGCGTACTTAGGGTTAGTTGCCGAGGCCAAACACTAAGAAATTCAGCCTGGTTTTGCTTTTTAAGCTCGAGCAAACTTGCAAGGGTTTTCTTTTCCCAGCGCACGTCCGCATCAGTAAAAATGAGCACATCGCCCTTGGCTGCCTCAGCCAGTTGTTGACAGGCCCAGTTTTTTCCTGTCCAGCCGTTGGGTAAAGGTTCGCCGTCAATGACGCGCAACTGAGCATACTGTTGTTGCATATCTGCCAAAATCTGAGCTGTAGCATCTTCGGACTGATCATTTAAAACAATAACTTCTGCCCTAACCGTCTGAGCTAAGACTCGAGGCAAGGTTTCAGGCAAATTGAGTGCCTCGTTACGAGCAGGTATCAGTATGGAAATGCTTTCCTCAGATTTCAGATAGGTATCAGAAGGTTCTTGCAAAACAGGAAAGAAAAATAAATTGCTTATCAGAACCAGAAGTTGAACACCTAGAAATAATAAAGCAATCATGAGCAGAAAGGTCATAACCAGAACCTTGCTAGCCAGGCGGTGCGCTCGCTGGTACTTTTTTGTCCCCCGAAGCCTTTTTCAAAGCCTTCGGGTTCTTTTTCTGGGCCTATAGTTTTGACACAAGTTTCAATGTCTTCTAATAAGCTATTGAGGGCAGCTTTTAACTGGGCGCTGTCTTTAGCGTCATCACCAGAAAGCTCGAGCCTTTCCCCCAAGACAATAAACGCCTCCGGATGCTCAGCACCGCGCATAAGCACACGAAAGGCTAAGGGATAAAGCTTTACATCCGTTTGCTTAGCCAGAAAAAAAACGCCACGCTCGAGGGTTTCAACCTTCCCCGCTTGTCTCAGCTCACCTTCAGGAAAGACAAAAAACACATCGCCCCTTTTCAGTCTACGAATGGCTTCCCTTACTTCTTTACGGCTGATGATGCCAATCTGCCGAAAAAAGCGAAAGCGCCCAAGTTGCGCTTCATCCATCAGGGCACTGGCTTGACGGTTTAGGAGTTTATGCACATACCAAGCAAGGTAAACATCCCACCAGGAATGGTGATTAGGCGCAAGAATGATTCCTTCCTTAGGTAGGTTTTTTAGATCACCTTTTAACCAAATCGCATGCAGCCCTTTTTTAAGCGCTGAGCGAATAATAAAAGGCAAAACAAGTGCAATAAGGTGCTCGAGCCAATAACTAAGTCGCTTACGAAAATAAGCCATTTAGTCAGTACTTAAGCTAGGTCTAGGGTGCTTAATACGAAATGACACCATTGCGAGTGCTCCCATTGACAAAAAGGTAGCCAGGCTTGCCAGAGGCATACCAAAAAAGAGCAGGCCAACACTTAATAAAAACGCTTGAGCTATAAATGCCAGATTAAGTTCAAAGCTTGTATCGCTAGCAAGTTTAGGCTCGAGCTTTAGCAAAAGATAGATAAGCACCAAACCCGAGGCGTACCAGCCCAAAAAGTTTGTCAGCGGAATGCCATAGTAAATGCCTCTTTCAAATTGCCAAAATCCCTGCGACACCATCAGCGGGTCAAGCCCAATATCCCAGGCAACCAGAGCAAGAGGCGCAAACCAGAGTTTTTTTCCTTTAGGGCTTATGGCAAGTGCTATTAAACTGAAAGCCCACCAGCCCAGAGGAACCAGTAAAGGCACCCCTAAAAGCGCTGGGCCTTTGGTCCCGTAGTGATACCTTCCAAAGGGAAAACCTGTCGTTTCTCCAAGCCACTCAATCAAAAGACCAAAGCCAAATGAAACCAGAAAAAGCAAGAAAGCTTTCCGTCCATAACTCTCATAGGCATAAGCCAGCAAAGCTAAGGCCAAAAGCGTGGTACTGACATAAGCAAAAAGCGCGAACCTGTCAGGCAAAAGGGGCGTAGGAATAAGACTCAGTGTCCATAGACCTAATAGCAGTTGCCAGCCCTTTTGCCCCTTCATACGCCCTCTAAGTTTCGCTAAGCGGATCGACGACTCAGGGTGAAGGGCCAAACCCAAACCCAAAGCAACAAAAACATTGGTGAGTAAAAAAAAGAGAGCTTCCTCAATGGGTAGACCCAAGGGTTTAATGCCTGTGGTAAAAACAGGGTTAATCCACCAAATACCCAAACCAATAGCGATTCGGTCAGCTATCCAAAGGTAAAGGCTTGGTATTAGAAAAGTCAGTAAAATAGGTCGCCAGCGCGCCAAAAGCAAATCGCCCCCATAGCCCCACTGCATGGCAATTACAGGTCCCGCCCAGATTAGAATTAGCCCCAGATAGGTTCCCCAATTAAAGGTTAGGCAAAGTAAGCCAACTGCTGCCGCAACTAAGGCTAAAATTACACCTATAAAACGAATACGATTTCCCTGACTGAGTTCCTTGCCAAAACGAACACGGCGCAGTATTAAAAGCATCCAGAGACTGGTTATCAGCGTTTGTAAAATAAAGAAAAGATACTCTTCAAGGGGTACATAGCCAATCGTGCTAAATACACGCCCAGCTGGATAGCCCCATACACCTTTATAAACAAGATAATTATCCCAGGGTGTGGTGTAAATGAGCGCCAGAGCAAGATGAATGAGAATGGCCCAGAGGGCAATCTTGTGACCATGCCAGCCTTCGGGAGTAAAAGGAAGGCCTCTTTTTAAATCCCAGATATTAAGGCCTAAAAGCAAAAGCAAAAGAGGCAAGATAAAAACGAAATGAAACTGAAAATAGGTCATGAGGCTCGAGTCCAGCGCATACCAAAGTCTAGAGGATAAGCGCCCCAAGCGATTAGAGCGAGAAGGACAATCTTAAGCTTAGGGTTTGCCAAGTGACCAAAGACCTTTACGCTCGATATCTTGCAACATTACCCTTGCGGCATTTCGCCCCGAAGCTCCCATAATGCCGCCACCAGGATGCGTACTGGCCCCTGTCAGATAAAGCCCTTTGAGGTGGGTTTTATATTCTGCCATGCCCAAAAAGGGTCTGAGGGCAAACATCTGATCAAGCGTCATTTCTAAATGCATGACGTTGCCACGGTGCAAACCGAGTTCACGCTCGAGCCAAAGAGGATGCTGAAACAACTTGCCTACGATTTTTTCTTTGGTACCTGGCGCATAAACTTCAAAGGCATCAATGATTGACTCAGCCACCTCTTCTTCAATCTCATCCCAGTTTTTACCGCCACTAAGCTCATACGGGTAATACTGCGCCCAAAGCCATAAAACTTCGCCTCCAGGAGGCGCAAGTGTGTCATCAACAGCCGAAAAACTCATGGCGACAATGGGCGGATCGCCAGCAGGTTCACCCCGCAAATAGTCGGCGTAGGCGTTGTTTATATGCTGGCGGTCTCGGCAGATAAGTTGCAAGGCACGTCTGGCATCATTTCCAGGAAATGCCTTATAACAAATAGGTTCTGAAAGGGCTAAACGAACAATGGCACCAAACCCATTCCCAATACGCATCTTGCCACTGTTGTAAGGTCGATGCGCTTCAGGCAGTAAGTGTTGAAAGGTTGTCTGAGCATGACAACCCGCAAGCACTCGCTTAGCCGTAAAGCTATCACCACTTAAAAGCTTTATGCCTGTAACTCGGTTTCCCTCAACCACAATTTCACTGACGGGCGCATTTAAAAAGACCTTGCCCCCATGCGCTTCAATATGCTTTTGCAAAGCTTGCGTAAGCATGCCCGAACCGCCTCTTGGTCTTGCCATGCCGCCTTCATGGTAAAGCGGATGCCAGAGCAAAAAAGGGGCTGTCAAACTTTCACTGGGAGGCGGACCCGACTGAGCTGCCATCCAGACGAGCGGGGTTTTGACTTTTTCCTCTTTAAAATAGCTGTCTAAAAGCTCACCATAAGGTTTTAAAATCATGGGCAGAGCTTTTTTCCAATCGCCTTTTATCGCTTTACCAAAGATCATTTTTTGCCCTAAATTCAAAGGACTAGGTACGCTTAAAAATAAGTCTTTAACGACTCTGGCAAAAGGCTGCCAGTCTTCTAAAAACCGAACATAGGCTTCCCCTTCACCTGGGAACAAAGTCTCCAAATGATGCGCTGTCTTTGTTGCATCTCGGTAGATAAAAACAGAGCTGCCATCTTGATAAGGTGAAAAGAATAACGGGTCAATATCTATATACTCGAGCCCGTAGTTCTCTAAACCGAGTTCTTCAACAATCGGAGTAAGTCTGATAAGAATATGTGCACTACCGCCCAAATCAAACTGATAACCTGGCACTATCTCTTTGGTAGAAACCGCACCTCCGACAATATCTCGGCGCTCAAACACAGCAACCTTTTGCCCTGCCTGGGCAAGATAAGCAGCGCTAATCAGGGCATTATGCCCACTTCCAATAACAATCACATCATAATCTGGCACGTTTACAAGTTTACCTTTAGAAGGCTAGCTTTATTTGAACTTAGAACGGCAAAACGAAACTTGGTATTTTAGCAAGCTCATAGACTTGAAATTTTTATTTTGAATTGAGTCACGTGAAATCGCTGACATTTTTAACCGGGGACTAGCTCTATAGGCAGATCTTATACATATAATACTTGGGCACTAAGGTGCTATTAAAAAGGATTACAGATTCTTATGTTAGATATTTTGATTAGATACAAAGATGTTTTTGTGGTTTTGCACACCATTAGTTTTGCTATTGGCTTGGGTGCTGCCACTGTGCATGATGTTGCGTTTGGCAATTATCTGAGCAAATTTGACAAAGAACGCTGGAATGCTTTTGCTTATGACATTTGCTTTCAGCTTATTCGGACATCCCTTTTATGGACCGTCTTGAGTGGCTTGGCTCTTTATATTCCTGAGGCAAATCGCCTTAGCCTCTCAACCTTGTTCCAATTTAAAATGCTGCTTCTAGTCATCATTTGTGCCAACAGCTATATTTTTCACCATCGGGTCTTACCTAAATTAACTAACAGTTTTTGGTATGACTCTGCTGCTACCACTAAAGACAAACAGGCGGTTCGCAATCTTCACCGACTGGCCTTTGCTA
>JAHEBB010000329.1 GCA_024642575.1 Trueperaceae bacterium
TTGCCAGAAAGCTTGGCGCAGATGAGGTCATTAACTACCGTGAGCAAGCTTTTGATACGGTAATAAATACGCTTACGAATCACAAAGGTGTAGATCTGATCTGTGATTCGATTGCAGGAAAAACCAGCGAGCAAGGCATGAACTGTCTTGCGAATTTTGGCAGACTGATTATCTTTGGGCACACCAGCCCTGAAGGTGCTGGAGAATTTAACAGTCAGATGTTGCATAAGCAAAATAGGGGCGTTATAGGTTATAGCAGTGGTGGGCATAGAAGCGCTAGACCTGAAAAAATACAAAGTGCTGCCAAAGCCGTTTTAGACCTTTTAGCTGAAGGAAAAATTGAGGTTTCAATTGGCGGGCATTTTCAGCTAAAAGATGCCGCCAAGGCGCATGAACTGGTTGAAAGTCGGCGTAGTGTCGGTAAGGTTTTGCTCGAGCCTTAAACCTTACTCTTTTCCCACTTTCCAGCCAATACAAAGCCATCGTCCTCAGGCGCGTAGCCAAGCTTCTCTTGGGTGTCACTAATATCAAGCCGTTTGAAATGATTATCTGAAATCACGTGCCAGATACCAAAGTTGTGCTCAGAAGCCAGACAGGTGTCAAAAAAGTGAAGCAAATCGCTATGCGTTAAGGTCATGTGCAACAGCTTATTGGGCGCTTTTTCAAAAAACGGGTTATCAGCCTTTGTGACCCAGCCAATACGTAAACAATGGACAGCCATATTTTTGTAATCAGCATAAAAACGCCCTACGGCCTCGCCCCAGGCTTTGCTAGCCCCATAAAGATTGGCGGGTGCCACGGGCATGTTGGTATTCACTTGAATGTCTGTGCGGTAACCATCTACCGAATTAATGCTGCTGGCATAAATGACCCGTTTAACGCCAGCCTGATGAGCTGCTTCAAAAACGTTATAGGTGCCCACAATGTTATTGGGTAATAAACTTTCCCAAGGAGCACTAATTCTAGGGTCAGCCGCCAGATGAATCACCGTGTGAATATCAGTGTAATTGGCAAAAACCTGAGAAACGCTAGCCATATTGGCAATATCTACCGTACTAAAGGGGAACCCTGCGGTTTCTTTGGCTTCCTTTTGGTCGCAAAGTAGCAACGCATAGCGGTCTTTGAGATTTTGAATTAATAGTTGTCCAATGGTGCCTGCCGCACCCGTAATAAGTAGGTTTTGTTTTGACAAGAGATGTCCTTTCTAAAGACCAGTGGTGGGATAAAAAACGTCCCCCTTTTTTAAAGGGGGACTGAGGGGGATTCTTTCAATAAGCTTAACCTAGCTATGTTAGGGCTTCAGTCGTAAACGGCTTGCCTTAAGCCTTTGATATAACCAATGGCAAAAAGTCTGCCAATAGCAGAGTAGCCAGCATTGTCATTAGTGTCGCCTTCCATCGTAGGCACATGGTCGGGGCGCAAAACGCCATTAAAGCCAATGTCTTTATAAGCTTTCATGCAAGCTAGCATGTCTGTTTTGCCATCATCGTGAAAGGTTTCTACAAAGTTTTCGGGCGTACCTTTAACATCACGCATATGGACAAAGAAAATTTTGTCTTGCTCACCAAAATGGCGTATGACACCTGGCAAATCATCGGTCATCATCGTGAAGTTTCCCTGACATAGTGCAATGCCGTTCATAGGGCTATCAACCATATCAATGAGTCTTTGATAATTGTCTACACTGCGCATAATCCGGCCCAGACCACGAATGGGGGAGAGAGGTGGGTCATCGGGGTGCATGGCCAGTTTTACATTGGCTTCTTCTGCGACAGGAATAACTTTTTCTAGAAAGTATTGCAAGGTTTCCCAGAGTTTTTCCTCACTGACTTCGCCGTATTCGGTGGGGCCTTTATCGGGCAGGTCGTTGTAGTTAAAGCCAGTAACGACAGCGCCGCCGCGTGTGGGTACTGCGACATTGGTACGCATCCAGTTAAATATAGGCATCCACTCATAGCACCAGACAGGTACACCAAGTTTACCCAGGTTGCGTATAAGCTCGCAGGCGCTCTCGATTTCTTCATCACGACCCTCTAGGCCAAGTTTTGCCTTGTTTAAAGGGGGGCGAGACTCGAGCACATCAAAGCTAAAGCCAGAACTTTCATAGTTATGTTTTAGTTTTGCCAGAGATTCATAGCTCCAGGGGAGTTTAGCAGGCTCGAGCTTTTTTGCCTTGTCATCATCTGAAGGCGCTGCAACCTCAGTTTTAAAATCCATCATGCCAACGACATTGGTGACGCCACATTGTTTAACCATACGCCATAAAGGAGAGGGGTTAGGAGGGAGTATCTCCGCAATTTGAATCATAGATTCCTTTCAGAAACGTTTGCTAAGGAAGGCTAACTAGGTACTTTAATCTCGGTACTAGGTACTGCCCTTAGCTCCAAAGTCTATCCCAGGACCATTCCTTATCCCAGGTTTCGGTACTCTCAAAATTCATGGGTCTATCGGGGTCTAAAAACTCATTGAAGGCTTCTACATTGATATCGGTAAAGCCTAAGCCTGGGGTTTCAGGCACTTTAATAAAACCATCCTGAATCATTGGTTTATCCATTCCTTCAAGAATGTCATTCCATCTAGGGATATCAACGGCATGGTTTTCTAAAACTAGGAAATTTTCAGTTGCAGCGGCGCAGTGAACATTGGCTAAACCAGAAATGGGTGAGCCGGCAAAGTGCATGGCCATAGCCACACCGTAATCTTGAGCCAAATCGCCAATTTTCTTGGTTTCTAAAATGCCACCCGAAGTTGCCAAATCAGGATGTATAACGGCTACGCCTCGAGATTCTAAAAGCGGCAAAAAGTCTTCTTTGCAGTAAATGTCTTCGCCTGTACAAATAGGGGTATCTACTGCCTGAGAAAGTCTGACAAATTGATTGGTGAATTGCCAGGGAATCATGTCTTCATACCAGGCAAGGCTAAACTTATCTAGCGCTTTGCCTAAGCGTATACAAGACTCGAGCCCAATATGTCCGAAGTGATCGACTGCCAAAGGCACTTCATAACCTATTTCAGCCCTGACTTTCGCCACATACTCCACCAGAATTTCTATACCTTTTTCTGTAAGCTGAATACCGGTAAACGGATGCATTATGCTGTTGGTCTCGAGCATCTTAGGTGGGGCAATCAGAGCATCTTTGATGCCTTTAAGTAAGCCAATACCCACATCCATTTTTAAGAATTTAAAGCCTTCGTTCATGCGCGCTTTAAGGCGCTTGCCCATTTCGGTACCGTCTTTTACTGAGTCAGTATCACAGTAGCACAGTACCTCATCGCGGAATTTACCACCTGCAAACATATATGCAGGTACACCGTAGGCTTTACCTGCTAAATCCATAAGCGCCATTTCAATGCCGCAAACGCCGCCACCCTGTCTACCGTGAAAACCAAATTGTTTGATTTTTCTAAAGATTTTGTCAATATTGCAAGGGTTTTCACCGATAATGCGGCTTTTCAGCATAAGAGCAAACGTAGCACTTGCGCCGTCACGCACTTCGCCATAACCAGAAATGCCCTGATTGGTATCCAGCCGAATGATAGCTGCTCTAAAAGGCAAATTATGCAAATTGGCTATGCGCATATCGGTAATGCGCAACTGGCTGGGGCTCGAGTTAGTATTGATCTTATCTAATAACTTCTCAGTCATGTCCTACTCCTCAAAACTTAGTTCCCAAATAGCGCCCTCAGAGCCCCACTCGAGCACATAGAGTTTGTTATCAATCAGTACAGCGTCTATCGGGTTTTTGAAATTTTTGGCGATTTGTGTTGTTACAGCTTCATAGTTATCTTCTGTTTTTGTAAGCTGCATATGCAAAACGTCCATGCCTCTATCACTTAGTGTACCGCCTGCTGCGCCCCAGCTTAAGACAAAAGCACTATAACTATTTTCTGTGCTTTGCCATTTGGCAGGCATAGCTTCACCTGAGACAAAGACCAGACCTAGAGGTGAGCGATGAGGCGTGAAGGTATACAGTTTTTCACCCAGTTCGGCAGCATTCAGTTCACTGCCATCAGCACCGCGGTAAATAGCTGCGTCAGGCCCAAGGTTAGCGACAGGCACTGTAAAATCAGTTGGTGGAGCCGGAAAGCTAGGATCGTTTTGATAATAACCCTCTTTGACCGCGGTAAAGTCGGGCTGTTGTAATTTATCGTTTTTGCTGTCATAGTCAGGAAATTGTTGTAAATTGTCACGGTTACCAAATTGCCAGGGGAAGCCGTAGTGATGACCTTCACGAATCCAGTTGAGCTCTTCAGGATAATCCGCGTCAGGGCCATTATCAGTTGCAAAAAGATCACCATTGGGTGCATACGCCATATCAAAAGCATTGCGTACGCCCCAAGCATAGATATAACCAGCTTGAATGAGAGCAGCTTCGTCATTAGGCAAGGTCAGATCTTTACCATTGCTAGGGATACGCATAATTTTTGTCGTTAAAGGAATTTCTCTTAAGTCAGGAAATTTCCCTTCGTAACTTTGGATTTCCCCATGATCAGTTCTCGAGCCTGCATTGACATAAAGCCAGTTGCCATCTGAACTCACCACAATGCTGTTGTAATTATGATTAAAGGGTGTATTACTGCGCGGATAAGCATCCGTTTTGGCGACAGTCTCCCAGGTAAACCGACCATCATCTCTTGGTATTCCTCTACGAATGATGCCCATATTAAAGGTTTCATCAATGGTTGCATTTAACACAACATAAGCAACCCCCTGGGTATCAAAGGTTAGACCTGTTCCCTGACCGCCAATTTCCGCATTGACTGCTACTGTTTTTCGGCTGCCATCTTCTAAATTGATCAGACTTAAACCTTGATCCGAATGAAGCATATAAAGCTGATGATTAGCAGGGTTAAGAACCAATCTGACATTTCCATCGCCAACATCCATAAGCTTGTTTAGCTGAATGCCCGAAGCAACTATTTCGGGGGTTTGGGCAAGACCATAGCAAGCAAAGCAACCCAAAAGTAATAGTAAAACAGTCAATCTATTTATAAAAAACAAAAGATCCTCCAAAATCTATTTTAATGATAGGGAACCAGTAAATTTTAATTTGGTTCATTGTTGTTTTTAGCTAAGATTACTATAGCAACCTCTAGTTGCCAGAGCTTGAATTTTCAAGTACAAATGGTTTGAAATTTATTTGCTATGTCTCATATTTTTATTTTCAACGCCTTACAGGTCAGCTATCAAGGCTAATTTATCTCTTGATAGATTCATCACATTTTCATCTTTGTCCGAATTGTATTGACAAGCATTCGAAATTCGTAGTATTTTTCGGGAAAATCAACGTCGTATTTTTATTGCCAAGCTTTTGGCGAAAGCAATAGGTTTAGATTGATTAATGAAAACGGTTTCATCTAGCTGGATTTTTCAATCACCTTGATGTTGATGGCTTGTAGAACTTTGTGAAGGAGGGCAAAAGCTGGTCTAGACGACATCTCTATTTTTGTTTAGCTCACAAATTCAAGCAGTTTTTTAGGAGAGAAATATGCAAAAAAGCTTAAAGTTTATTGGTTCCTTTTTCATTGCAGCAATGCTCATGCTATCTGCTATGAGCTTCGCGCAAGATATACCTGACGTCCCCCGCAATCAGACCTTGATTCTTGGCTGGGATCTTAGTAACGCAGTGATTGGTACTACAAATCCTTGGGCACTTCCTGGTTATACCCACCAGCAAGGTAATGCCTTTTTGTGGGAACCACTTTCTTACTACGGCATTTTTAAAAGTGAAGAAATCCCTTGGCTCGCTGACAGCATGGAATATACAAGCGAAGACTTCACAACTTTAGAAATCAAACTAAACCCGATGGCTATGTGGAGCGACGGTAAACCAGTTACTTCAAAAGACGTCGTTTTTACCTTTGAAGGTCAAATGAATAATGAGACCTTGCCCTATCATGCTGCTTTTGTTCAGTATGTTGAGTCAGTCACAGCTGTTGATGAGTTAACTGTTGAAGTTAAATTCAAAATTCCTGCGCCACGTTTTAAATTTGAAGTTTTAACTCTTAAGTTTGATACAGGTATTCCCATTGTCCCAGCTCACGTTTTAGAAGCTGAAGGCGATGTAAATGCTTTCCCTGGTGGTCTTGATATGCCACACTCAGGCCCTTATAACCTGATTGCCTGGGATTTAAACCAGAAAATTTTCGATTTAAGAGAAGACTGGTGGGCAGTTAAAGCTGGGCGTATTGGTACGCCTGAAGTTAAGCGCATCGTTATGGCCAAC
>JAHEBB010000330.1 GCA_024642575.1 Trueperaceae bacterium
CAACCATTTCTTTTAGCTTTGGCAAGCTTTGAGACATCATCAAGAAAACCTGACATTAGTCTTTAAAACTAGCCAAAAACCCCTCGACTTCTGTTAGAAAGTTGTTTGGCTGTTCCCTGACTAACCAGTGACCACAGTTTTTTAAGACACACAAATGAGCTTCAGGGATGAATTTTGCGGCATTTCTGGCAAAAGCCGCAGGAATAACGATATCTCTTGCGCCATGCAAAATCAGAGTTGGTACCTTAACTTGGTGTAAATCCTTTTGATAATGGCTTTTTAGACCCAGTACTCCAATCTCGCCGCGTATCCACTGCATAAAGGCATGCTCAACCATTGGCTTTTTAACCTGTTCATAGACTTCATCGATCAGGCTATCCGTAACGTTTTCGGCTCGAGCGAAAATCGCGTAGCGCAAAATAAACCCCAGCAAGTTCTTATTAAGTCTCATGCCAAACCAAAGGCTCGCTGCTAGCCTTGGTACCCGAAGGGCAACAAAGGGCAACAAGGGAACATGAACCCGCTTACCGAGTCCATAGCTACTTATCAGCGTCAAAGAACTTACAGCGTAACCCTTTAAAACATAATTCAGCGCAATAGCACCCCCCATCGAAAACCCCGCCAAATGTACTTTAGCTAAGCCCAAGTCCTCTATAAGCGCCTGTAAAAGCTCGGTGTATTCCTCAAGGTCAAGGGCCTTTGCTGGATATTCACTTTCACCATACCCTGGCCAATCAGGGGCAATCACATGATAGTTTTTAGCAAACTGCTCAATCACCTCACCGTAGCTAAGTTGAGCCGAATCAATGGCAGTCCCGTGCAAAAGTAAAATCGGCTCGCCCGCTCCAGCCTCCAGATAGTTAATGCGCAGGCCACTAACCAGCCTTTGCCGCTTCACAGTTGCCGCAAATAGTTTCGCGTTGCGTAGTAACCCTTTTCATAAGCTTCTTCCAAGCGGCCAAAACTTTCAATACCCAAATCTTCAGGGAGCGGTGGGCGAATGTGATGGTCAGGTGGATAAAGGGTCGTAACAATTTGAATAAGCCGTTTTTGGGTAATGGTATAGGCTTTCATCAAAATGTTAATGAGTAAAGGTGGATAAAGACTTTCTCCTTTAACCGCAGCCCCAATACGCTCAAAAAACCCTGGAGCCTCCCCAGAATCGCCAAAGTCTAGAGGTTCCTTGGCGGAAAGCGTAACATCCAAGGCAAAAACAGGTTCAGTGGTCATACTCCGAATAATATCGACAGGGAAATTATTTAGAATACCCCCGTCCATCAGGTAACGACCCTCATACTTTAAAGGGCCAAACAGGCCAGGAAAAGAATTGCTAGCGCATGCTGCTGGAATAAGCGTCCCTGATTTCATGACCAACAGTTCCGCACTTTGGATATCAACAGCGGTCGTGGCAAGCGGTATCTTTAATTCTTCAAAGGTTTGAGGCACATGCTCAGCCAGCATTTCCTCGAGCCCTTTTTGATTAATCAGCCCACCTGTTGCCACAAAGGTTAAAAAGCCTGTGTAATCAATGCTTTTGGCAATCTCATAGATTTTGTCGGCTGAGTTTCCTGCGGCGTAAAGCGCGCCAATCACTGCCCCGCTCGAGCTACCCGCAATCGCGCAGACCTCATAGCCTGCTTCTTCTAAAGCTTTTAAGCCGCCTATATGGGCAAAACATCTAGCGCCACCACCACTTAACACAAGACCTATTTTCATAAGGCAAGTTTACTGTTTTGGCAAGCTATAGATTATAAAGCAAACAGAAATTATATTCAGAATTAAAACCCTCGGTCGCGGCGTTCACGCAGACGCTCGAGCGAAGTCTTAGTACTAACCCTAAGCCTTTCTAAGGAGGTGCTTAAATCCTTTAGCTCAGCGCTCCCGCGACTACTAACAGGCTCACTAAGCTGACCTTTACTAATCGCCTCTGCCGCATGGATAAGGGTATAAAGCTGTTTGGTAAGCGCCTGAATGACAAAAAAGCCTAAGACTAAAGCAAACGCCATGGGTAGCAAGCTGAGTAAAGCTGTTTTTAGAAGCAGATTTTTCATATGAGTCAGCAAGGGCTCATAGCTAAAAACCGTCGTTACAGAGCCTACAATGGCGCTACCATGCTCGAGCGGTTGGGTTGACACAATCAAACCTGATACCAGAGGATTTTTGTTCTTATTCACTTGGCTTTGCTCACTGCTATTGCGCTCAACGGCACGGTCAGCCTGAGCTCTAATCAGTGCAGCCAAATCTTCATCAATGACGGCATTTTTTGGCCAGGTTGCAAAAGGGCTCGAGTCTAGCGTGCTACTTACGACCAGACGCGTACTCAGATTTGTCTGACTTGGAACAGGTGAAGGTAAATCCAAAAATTGACTGATATCGCCATTAGCCTCAATGCTACGACTCAAGGTAGCAGCGCTACTCTGGGTACTGAGCATTGCAGCTTGTAGACTTTGCTCTTTTAAGCCTGTCCAGAGGTTATAGCTAGCAATGGCAACCGTACCTAAACCCGTCAAGATAACGGCCCCAAGCAAAGTCAAAAGGAGTTTGCGCCTCAAGCTTTCTTGTGTCTTGGATTTGATGACTCTTTCCTGAGTTTCATAGGGGTTTAAATCGTGAACACTGTCACTAGACTTACGGCTCGAGCGCCCTGCCCGCTTTGAGGGAAAAACCGGCAAAGGTTCCTTTTGCTCCTCAGGGTGAGGGGTAAATGAAACGCGTTTTTTCTCAAAGTTTCGCCTGGGTTTTTCGGTAGGGCTTGCTGGTACAGGGGTATCATTTGCTGAACTTCTAAGCTTGCTTAAGGCAGCTTCAAAACGACTGCTTGACTCGGGTCTTATAGGTGCAGGGGCTACTGCCTGCGGATGATAGGCAAGCCTTTCTGGTTTAATCAAGGCAATCATGCCTTCTTCGTTAAAATAACTGGCCACGACAGAGGCTTCTTCTTTACTGATACCTTTGGTGGCAATACCCGGCAAAACCCTGATAAGCTTGGCAAGCTTATCAGGTTGAGAGTTAAATTTTTTTGCAAGTCGCTCTAAGCTTTCAGGGTTTAGCGGCCTGCTAATCTCTGTTACTTCAACAACATAGTTTTCGGTCATAATTCCTGCCTAGTCAAGGCTCGCAACTATTAGATGTGAACCTTATGAGCGAAGATACCTTACTTCTTAGCTGAAGTAAAGAGGTAATTTCAAGTTTACTTTATGAGAGCTTTCATAGAACCATGAGGGTCATTATTTTTAGCTTTTAGACCCTTCAAAAGACCTAAGCAGCCGAGTTTCTCTATGGTATACTCAAATGCTCTACTCTAATGTTTCTCGTCTAGATACATGATATTGTACTTACAAGCTCGTTAGATACAATTTGTAATATTTTCCACACACCTTTTACCCCTTGACGACCTAGGCAAAAACCTGATAAATTTTCACAGATACAATATCTTGTACCAAAAACTTAAAGAGCTACAAGATGTACTTTGTTTCGATGCTGATTCTTAGGAATCATTTGGAGGAAGTTGTGGGCGACATAGTCATGAATGAGTTATCCCTGTTAAGCGAGTTTGATGAACACGCAGTTTCAATTGCCAAACGGCAATACTTTGTACCTGCCGATAAAACCCTGGCAGACATGTTTAAGCGTGTGGCAAGTTGGGTTGCCAAACCCGAGCAAGGGGATAGCAAAGACAACTACCTTACAGCTTTCTATAACTTGATGGCTAGCAAACGCTTTTGCCCTGGAGGTCGCGTCTTAGCAGGTGCTGAAACCAATCATGGCAATGTCTTAAATTGTTTTGTGCAAGACGGTAGCCCTGAGCAAGCAGGTACTACCGAGTGGGTTTTGCAACTGGCGACCAAACTTGCGCTGGTTACTAAGGTAGGCGGCGGCAACGGTTTGTGCCTAGACCCTATTGCACCCAAACGTACCTTTAATCAGCCAACAGGTCAGCTTTACCTAACCATATCCCCATCTCATGCCGATTATGACAAAGTAAAAAGTGGTACTTATATGGACCTTGTTCATGGCAACTATGTCACCAAGGGTTACCGCCACGCCAAATTTATTGAAACCCATGACGTTCCGGAGGTTTTACCCAAACATAGCGTAGGGGATTCGGTTGAGCAAATCTGGACAAGCGGTGCAGATACCATTTACCGCCTTTTAAATGGCGAAGATGTGGTGCTTGATCTTAGTAAACTGCGCCCTGAAGGTACGCCTGTCAATGGTTCGGGTGGTAACTCGAGCGGACCCTCGAGCTTTGCCGTTGAAGTCTTTGATAATTTTGCTTACTGGTCAAGCTTGGGCGGCGCTGATTATGCTGGCCCCGTTGCGACATTACGTTATATCTTTGCGCCAACCCTGCGAGTCATTCGTCAGGGCGGTACGCGGCGCGGTGCTGGCATGGAAACCATGTCCATTACGCACAGTGATATCAGAGATTTTATTACTTCAAAAGATTTAGACCGCGAGCAAACCGAAGGCGACATTTCTACCTTTAATATCAGTGTTTTGGTCAGCAATGACTTTATGAAACAAAACCGCGGTCAGAAAAGCGGCATCTTGTGGGAAATTGCCGATCATGCCTGGCAAACGGGTGAACCTGGTCTTATTTATATTGACCGTATTAATGAGCATAACGCTATGCGTGCCAGCTATGGTGACATTAAAAGCACCAATCCTTGCGGCGAAATCCCGCTTTACGCGGGTGAACCATGTGACTTGGGTGCTATTAACTTAGCGGCTTATGTTGAAACCCCAGACATGGGTACCAAAGGCTTTGACTGGCAGAGCTTCAGAACCGATGTACGCACCTGCATTCGCTTTTTAGATAATGTGCTCGAGATCAATCAGTTCGCGCTCGAGGATAACCGCAAGATGAGCATGAAACTTCGCCGCTTAGGTCTGGGTGTCATGGGTTTAGCAGACGCACTCATTAAAATGGGGTTCCGCTATGACAGCGATGAAGGCCGCGCTGCCGTTGCTCAAATGATTAGTGAACTTAGAGACAATGCCACCATAGCCAGCGAACAACTTGCCAAAGAACGCGGTGCATTCCCAGGCATTGCCAGTAGTGATATTGCAACCCCACGCCGAAACGTTGCCATGCTAACCGTTGCGCCTACAGGCACCACCAGCATGCTCATGGGCGTAAGTAGCGGCGTCGAGCCTGTCTTTGCCCCTTTTGTCTACCGCAAAATCGGTGACAGCTACGCCAGCCTCATCCACCCACTTTTTCAAGAGCTTTTAGATCGCCACGAACCCCACCCAAACTTTGTCAAAAACGGTAGCTGGGACTGGGATAAAGTTGTCGAGCACGTTCAAAACAACCACGGCAGTGTCCAAGGCTTAGACTTTATACCCGATGATGTCAGAACCGTACTGGTCTGCGCCCATGACATAAGCCCAGAAGATCATGTGCGTATGCAAGGCGTAGTGCAAAGCACCTTTGATGCCAGCAACAAAAAAGTTGCCAACAGCATTTCTAAAACTATCAATCTACCAAACTCTGCCAGTGTCGATGATGTTTTTAATGCCTATGCGCTGGCTTATGAAACAGGTTGCAAAGGCATAACGGTTTACCGCGATGGCAGCAGACAGTTTCAGGTTTTAAGCACCAAAAAGGAAGAAAAGAAAGAGGAGAAAAAAGAAATGAGCGCCCCCGTAACTAGCCTAAATACCAACACAGAAACCAAGGCCAAAGCTGCTCCTCGCCCCGCTGCCGAAGCCCCAAGTTACATACCGGGAGAACCGCTTTTTGGTCGTCCAGGTCGCTTGCAAGGCTTTACCGACACCGTAAAACTTATGCTACCCAATGGCGATAAGCGCGCTTTTTACATCACGGTAAATAAGCAAGATGAATTGCCTACCGAGGTTTTCATTCAGAGTGGTAAAGCTGGCGACGAAGCTAATGCTGATAGTGAAGCCTTAGGCCGTGTGGTAAGTATCGCTTTACAATATGGTGTACCTGCTGAAGCCCTTGTCAAAACCTTGCGTGGCATTAATGGCGGTATGTACGGCACTTATCAGGGTCGCATGGTTGCCAGTAAAGCTGACCTGATTGCCGTTGCCCTTGAAACCTCAGGTGTCGAAAATGTGCTTAACAAAAACAAAGGCTGTCCTGACTGCGGCGCACCTTTAAGATTTGAAGAAGGATGCCAGAAATGCGAGAGCTGTGGTTATAGCAAGTGCGGTTAATATA
>JAHEBB010000331.1 GCA_024642575.1 Trueperaceae bacterium
TTAGGACGCGCCACTAACCAGCCAGTAACAAAACCAAGCGCACCCTGCCCAAGCGCAACCGCTAGTAAAGCACCATAAGGATTGGCCTTCCAGCGTGTTAGTGGGTGGGAATAAGCCCCAGCAATTAAAAATAACAAAAGCCAGGCAAGGCTAAAGCGACCATTGACGCCCAAAGCCAGGGGTAAGCCTAAAGCTTGCACCAGCAGCGAAAACCAGAGTAAGCCTTTATCGACTGGGGGCGGCTCGAGCATGCCCCCAATGGGGCCTTCATCTTTGTCATAGTAAGAATTAAAGGCGGTCGTACCCCCATATAAAAAAATATGTAAGGAAAGATAAGCTAGCCAGAAATCCCAGTTCCAGAGATTGCCCCCTGCCAGCAAGACACCCCATAAAAAAATCGGTGTAAGCAGCAGGTTAAAAGACAGTCTTAAATGACGAAAATAAGGGTGACGTAAGAAAACGCTCACAGCATCACTATACTGCTAGCTAATCTACATAGATCATCTTTTTGGTCATGCCGCCATCAATTACAAAATTTTGCCCCGTAATAAACCCAGATGCCTCAGAAAGTAGATAGTGAACCATGCTGGCAATATCTTCAGGTGTACCCACACGATTTACAGGGTGTTGCGTTTTGTCTGCTTCCGAATGCTGGGGTTCTTTGCGCCGATTTGTTTTTTGCCAGGCCGAAACGTCTATCCAGCCAGGGCTAATGGCATTTACCCGAACGTCTGGCCCTAAGCTGATGGTTAAAGCATGGGTTAAAGCAACCATGCCGCCTTTTGAAGCAGCATAAGCCTCCGTATTAGCTTCAGACATGAGCGCTCTTGTTGAGGCTATATTGATAATGCTTCCTTTAGCTTTTTTGAGATGAGGCGCAGCGTATTTGCTAAACAAAAAGGCGCTGGTTAAGTTGGTATTTAAAACCTTATGCCAGTCATCAAGACTTAGTTCAGTAATGGGTTTCGAAATGCCAATGCCTGTATTGTTAATCAGAGCAGTAAGTTCGCCAAAGTGAAAAATGGTTTGCATTATGACGTGTTTAATGTCTTCTTCACGGCAAACATCGCAAGGAAAAAACTCGAGCCCTTGCCCTAATTCGTTTTTCGTTTCTTTTCCGGCTTCTTCGTCAAGATCACAGACCATGACCTGATAAGAGCGCTCGAGCAAATACTTTGCGATAGCCTTACCTATGCCTTGTGCTCCGCCCGTTATAAGTACCGTTGCCATTTAAGCTTGTAAACCGAGTTTTTTGCGGCTCGAGCCCAAGGCTATAGTGCTAAGTAGGCAGGCAATGACTAGTAGTGCAGCCGCAATGACTGCAGCAATGGCTACCTTTTGTACATCCCAGTGTTTTACCGCGATACCAGCAAAAGCCCAAACCAGAACCAGCGTATAAGCCAGATCTTTTTGAGTAAAAAGGATCGCAAGGGCAATTAAGCTAGCAATAGCAATCATAATAACTGTCCAAAGACTATCACTAAGACCCCAGCCAGCCCAATTTAGGTTATAAAGAAAAACGCTGGCATTGGCAACGGTTGCAACCGTTAACCAGCCCAGGTAAATACTAAAAGGAATATGGGTCGTCCAGATTTCAGCGTGACTGGCTAAGTTTTCTCTTGGTTTTAACTGTTGATACACGCGAATAAGGCTAAAAAGAACCAGGCTTATAAGAAGCATAGACAGACCAATAAACTTGTAATGCCAGGCAAAAATCCAGAGCGTATTGGCAACGCCATTTAAGATAAACCAAGGAGCAATAGCTTTGAGCCTTTCATTGGTTTTTTGAGAGGGTAAAGCTTGGAAAATAACATAGGCAATAAGCCCCAGATAAATCACTCCCCAAATGCTAAACACATAACCTGCGGGGGTAAACAGGGTTGGATAGCTGTCTGATCGCTCCCCCGTTGTAATGCCGTTGATAGGAAGAATATTGGCAAGCGCATTGACAACAAGCGTCATGCTTAACACCGATATAACCAGGGTTTGTCTAAGGGCATGATTCATAACCCTATGCTAACCAAACCCCTCTCTTTTAACCGTAGGGATTAGCGCTATTTGGGGCATTTAGCTATGTTCGCCAGGGTTAAGTTATGCTGCCAACTAAGCTCAAAAGTCAGTTTGTAAGAATTTTGTAAGAATTTGTGACAACTGCGCTTAGCTACTTAAAAGCATCTAGTAAGCTAAAGACGTGGTGGTCTTCCCCCCTCCTACTCAAGGGGGGACTTTTTTTTGCCCAAACATTTTCCTAGATTTGTTAAACCTTTTTTTAGCTTATTTTCCCTTTAATAGTGCTCGATTTCTAAATTGGTTTTGTCTTGCCAACTTTTGAAACCAGATCTTAGTCAAAGGCTTAAAGCACATTTTTAGACTTGGCAAGTTAGAATGATCCAAGGTGACCACTATTCAGGTTCATGGTTTTATGGCATGAAAGATTTAAAGACAACGCTAGGCAATATTATTTTTGAGCATGACACAGCCGGGGCAAAGCTTTTTGATGTTGTTTTACTCTGGGCGATTTTGCTTAGTGTGTTGCTCGTGATGTTAGAAAGTGTTGCCAATATAAGACTGCGTTATGGCAGCGTTTTAAGGACGCTCGAGTGGACTTTTACGGCACTCTTTACGCTCGAGTATCTTCTTAGAGTTTATACAGCCCATAAGCGTGCAAAATATCTAAAGAGTTTTTATGGCCTGGTTGATCTGCTGGCGATTTTGCCTAGTTATCTAAGTTTGTTTTTTACGGGCACCCAGTATTTTATTGTTATTCGCTCTTTGCGTTTATTACGAGTTTTTCGGGTTTTAAAATTGATGCAGTTTGTTGGCGAAGCTAGCATTTTGAGCAAAGCGCTTAGAGCCAGTCGGGCTAAAATTACGGTTTTTCTGGTAGCAGTGGTTACGCTGGTTATTATTATTGGCTCACTTATGTTTTTGATTGAGGGGCCAGCGAATGGGTTTAGCAATATTCCTATTAGTGTGTACTGGGCTGTCGTAACCCTCACTACCGTAGGCTACGGCGATATTGCCCCTAAAACGCCGCTGGGTCAATTTTTTTCTGCCCTTGTGATGATTTTGGGTTACGCAATTATTGCCGTACCCACAGGGATTGTGTCTGCCGAACTCAGCCGTGCGGAAAAAGAAAGTACAAAAGCTTGCTCAGATTGTGGTCAAACCAAACACGACAGTGACGCCAGATTTTGCAAACGCTGCGGGAAGCTGCTTTGACACAGCCCTGCTTGCCCATATACGGCAGCTTAAAGCATGATAAGCTTAGCTCAGCATGAAACTGCTCCTTGTTATTGTTCAAGATGCCGATGCTGCCAGGTTGCAGCAAGCTCTGGTTGAGTCTAATTTTAGGGCTACCAAACTTGCTACCACAGGCGGGTTTTTGCGCGAAGGTAATACGACTTTTCTTATTGGGGTTAATGACAAAGAGGTAGAAACTGTGACCTCTATTGTCAGAACAACCTGCCACGAGCGTACTCAGCCCCAGGCCATTCACCCCCTTGCCAATTCACCTGAGCCTTATTTTAGTCAGGTTATTGATATTTCAGTAGGGGGCGCGGTTATTTTTGTGGTGAATGTAGAGTCTTTTCAAAGGGTTTAAAGACCTGCTTTTTCCTTATAAAGACTTAAGGAAAGCCAGTATATCGTGCTGTTAAGCTGCGCAATTCTTAAATTATTTTGCAAGACCCCAGGCATAGCCATAGGGGATTGTAATTGCTGATAGTAATCAGAGAGTGAGCTTAAGCCAGAACCTAAGGAAGAAATAGCCGTTACCAGATAACTTAAATCTAAGGGCACAGCCTGACCTGTTTGCTGAAAACTGCTTTGGCGCTCTCTTAAGGCAAGCTCGAGCCCATTGGTAGCAGCATAGAGCTGACCCAAACTCAGGACATACTGCTGGGCATTTTGACCTGTAACCCCTTGAGAAGCGTCTCTAAAGGCCTGCTCAAAAAGTTTATTGGCATTATCTAAAAAGGTCCAGGCTTCGGCATTTAAATACTCACCTTGCGAAAAGCCCAGCGTGCTTAGCGCAAAAATAAGAGCGGTTATCAAGGGTAAAGCAAGCTTACGTATCATCTTAATCTCCAATAGCCAAATGCAAAACAGTTAGGTCAAGCTACCATATTCTGAAACCTTGCTGTAGCAAGATTATAGACTTCAGGCCTAACCCAAAAAGGGATGAAGTGGCTAGTCTAGACATGTTTTAAAGGGTAGCTCATGCCAAGTTATACTGCGCTGAATGATAGATGTCTTACGCCTTTAGGCTTCAGCCCAGTGATTATAAACCTCGGCCAATAAGAAATTTCAAGGAAGGGATGATTCAGATGATTATAAGTCAGTCAGAATCCGATGATAATCGTGCTTACCGTTTTCCAGTTTCCCTTAAGGGTGTTTTGCTAAGAGATAGAAAGGTAGCTCTACTCAAAAATCCCCGCGATGAATGGGAACTTCCAGGGGGCAAGCTAGAACTATATGAAGAACCTAAGAGCTGTCTTGCCAGAGAGATAGCGGAGGAGTTAAGTTTAAAAGTTGACATTGGTCGATTATTAGATACCTGGGTTTATTCCATTAGTAAAAATGTACATGTATTTATCGTGACGTATCAGTGCTTTGAAACCAGCCATGAGGCAGTAAAAATAAGTCACGAGCATAAAGAGTTTGCTTGGCATGACATTAAAGACCTTAGTACATTAACGATGCCAGAAGGTTATAAACAGTCTATTCATAACGCGCTTTCAGCTATATAAACTCAAAGATAAACGGCTTAAATAAGCGGAACGAGAAGGCAGAGAAAGGTTATGGCTTGTATTATTCTGATTCTCAGGCACTATTCTCTTGGCGCTAACAAAAGCCTATACTTTAGCATCGGCAAAACTGCCCTTTTTTATGACTAGGGTTTAAGCAGCCCAAAGTCATGCTGAGATCAAAAGGAGTAAGTATGATGACAAAACCTGCAAAAACACCAGTCATGAAACAAATGCGCGAGTGGACAGCCTTTCACTTGCCAGGCTTTCTTGCCTTTATCTTAGCTTGGGCACTTATTATCTGGAGTTTCTGGCAGGTCTGGCAGCGGTTTAGGCAGGTTGGTAGTGAGCGTATCTTTAGCTCATTTGCTGGTTTAGAAAGCTTTGGTTTGCCCTTACTTGCCTTTGTTGTTGGTTGGATACTGCTCTCTGGCCTTTTTATCAACCAGCCCAATGAAGCCAGGGTGCTGACCTTTTTTGGTCGTTATGTCGGTACGATAAAAGGTGGCGGCTTTCACTGGACAAATCCCTGGGCAAGTAAGCGCCGTATCAGTTTACGATTACGGAATTTTCATTCTCAGACCATGAAGGTCAACGATTTACAGGGTAACCCAATTGAAATTGGTGCTGTCGTGGTATGGCGCGTTATCGACACTGCTAGAGCCAGCTTTGACGTGGAAAATTATGAGAAATTTGTAGATATTCAGGCCGAAACGGCTATTCGTGCACTTGCCAGCCAGTACCCCTATGACGCCCCTGAAGGTGGCAAATCACTGCTTCACAATCCTGATGATGTCGGCGAGGCGCTCAAAGATGAACTTCATAAAAGGCTCGAGCCTGCTGGGGTTGATGTAACCGAAGCTCGTATCTCACATTTGGCTTATGCGCCTGAAATTGCGCAAGCCATGTTGCGCCGTCAGCAGGCACAAGCCGTGATTTCTGCTCGGCAAAAAATTGTTGAAGGCGCAGTCGGCATGGTCAAAATGGCGCTGCAACAACTTTCAGATGAAGGCATAGTAACCTTAAATGAAGAGCGTAAAGCCTCGATGGTCAATAACCTAATGGTTGCTTTGGTTTCTGAAACCGAGGTGCAACCCATGATTAATATGACGGGCCCATAAGTGCTTTGGGCTAGAAAATCGGCAAAATCGCCCTATTTTTTGACCGACAACTTACCAAAGGGCCTTTAGTATCAGATGATGGAGACAAAGGAGTCCCTTCTTTTTCATACGTTTCTTAACCTAGGAGGCTGACCATGAGCCTATTTACTAAAGTTATAACGGCAGTCATTTTATCCTCGACATTGACCTATACCCAAACCCTTGACCGCTCTTTAATTGATAATGCCTTTAAAAAGCTCGAGCAGGTTCCTTTTTACCGCTGGGTATCAGAAGGTACAGATTATAATGGTGCAGTTGTTAATTCGACTACCACCT
>JAHEBB010000332.1 GCA_024642575.1 Trueperaceae bacterium
AACTCGAGCACTTTATCAAAAACAAGATTCTCGTCTTCTACGATGATATCTGGAATAACGCCGCGACCCTCGAGGCTAGTACCATTGCGTAAGGTGAATTTACTTACCGCCAACCATAGGCGTGAACCGTCTAAAAAGTCATAAGGTAAAATAATTTCGGTATTGCCAGCACTGACGCTGCCAATGATAGTCGCGCCCCGCTCGAGCTGTAAAACACCTGCTACAATTTCGGCGGCACTGTGAGAGTCATGGTCAACCAGCACAATGATTTTTGTGTTCTGAAAGCGTCTATAGTATTTTCCCGGTGCATTGGTTAGGGGGTAAGTTCCTGATTTGTCACTTTCATAGCCAATTTTACCGTAGAAAAACTGCCCTAAAATATTAAAGGCGGTATCCAGATAACCCCCAAAATTATGCCTTAAGTCAAGGATAAGCGTTTTGATATCGCCTTCTTTAAAGGTCTGACGTAAGGCAAAATTAAATTCTTCATCTAGGCTAATAGAGTCAAAATGCTTTAAGGTAACCAGCACAACGCTAGGGTTTTGCTCGAGCCTTTTCACATCTAGGGCTGAGTCTATAACTGTGTCTGCTGCTAAGTCTGCGTCTTCTAGACAGCTTTCCCAGGGCGCTAAATAGACTGAGTGATCATCTTGCAGGTTGTTTATCATGGTAGTAAGCGTGCCGTAAAAGGCAGCATTGTTATTTACGTTTAGAACTTCCTGGCCATATAAACGTTTACTGGCTTGCCAGTCAATGCCATGAAAATCATTGTAGACATAATTATCCTCAACTGTAGTCCAGACGCGTTCAAAAATAAGCTTCCGCGATAAAGGTGTCATTAGCTCATCTGCTTGCTTGGTACCTGGGCAATTTGCATAGGCGGCATTAAGGATGAGAGCCAAGAACAAAAGAGAAAATAAGCGTCTGTAATAGGTCACTAAATCATTTGTAGCACGCTACAAAACGTGAGAAGGAAGGTTTTTTCATTGTAGCTCAAGATATGAAATTTTAAGCTTAAGCTATGCGTTTTGTTTTCAGCTTTTTGCTGTTTGCTCTCATGCTTGTAGCTTGTAGTCCACAGGTCAAAAAAGGCGTAGTGGAGGAAAATACGGTTATTCCTCCCATCTACTCAGCACCTGTTTCTCAGGCAAAGATGCTCGAGCTAATCAATCAGGCTAGAAATCAGGCGCGTTACTGTGGAGATGTCTATTTTGAGGCGGTCCCTGCTTTAAGCTATAACCCAATTTTGTCAGAGGCTGCCAAACTACATGCCAGAGATATGAGCCAGTATAGCTTTTTTAGCCATGCAGGTTCAGATGGCTCAGATGTTGCTGTAAGAGTAAACAAATTTGGCTATGACTGGCTGCGTGTTGGTGAAAATTTGGCTTATGGCAGTAAAGGTGTTTATAGTGAAGCGCAAATTGTTGAGGGTTGGTTAAATAGCCCAGGTCATTGCAAAAACATTATGAATTCTGCTTTTAAGGAAATTGGACTGGACAAAGTCAGCGCTGCTTATGATTACTGGGTGCAGGTTTTTGCCTTGCCTAAAAACAGATTTTAAATAAAAGTAAGAAATGGTGAGTCCAAAGTTTTAGGATAAAGGTTGATGATTTATCTGTGCTGATGATTTGTTTGTCATTGCAGTGAAGGCTGAAATCTATAGCCAATATTTTGCAAAAAACGCCATTTTTCTTTCTAAATTTGGTAGTGGTTTAAGGCAGACTGCTGTTTAAAGCGAACGTTTAAGTTCAAGTGCGTGACTGAGCAAGGTTGCAAACATTTATTAAGACGGGCTATCTGTTTGGATGATACCACCACTCTAAATTTAATTGAGAAAGACTAAAGTATTCCCCTATTTTTATCAAAAGCGTCTAGCTTGCAGTAGACATGGCTGGCTTAAATTGCTGATCATACAAACTTTTGTAAAGCCCTGAATGGGTCATGAGTTCTGCGTGGCTGCCTTGCTCGACTAAGGTGCCGTGGTCAAGCACCAGAATGCGGTCGGCATTACGAATGGTTGAAAGGCGGTGAGCAATCACGAAGGTTGTACGGCCTTTCATAAGGTAGTCAAGGGCTTCTTGAACCAGAGCTTCCGATTCGCTATCAAGGGAGCTTGTGGCTTCATCTAAGATAAGAATGCGAGGATTTTTGAGTAGGGCTCTTGCAATAGCAATGCGCTGACGCTGCCCACCCGAAAGTTTGACACCTCTTTCACCAACAACGGTTTCATAAGCATTGGGAAATTCAAGAATAAAAGTATGGGCATTTGCTGCCCTTGCGGCATCTTGAACCTCTTCATCACTGGCATTAGGGCGACCATAGCGAATGTTCTCGGCAATGCTGCCTGAGAAAAGCTGGGTTTCTTGTGGCACTATGCCAATATGTTTACGCAACTGCTCGAGCTTAAACTCACGAATGTCTTGACCATCTAAGCTAATACTGCCTTCGGTAGCATCATAGAAGCGGGGTATGAGGGCAACCAGAGTGCTTTTACCTGCGCCACTAGGGCCAACCAGGGCTACCACTTCACCAGGATTTGCCTCGAGCGAAAGATGCTTTAAGACCAAATCATCACCGCGGTCGCCGTAGCGAAATGAGACATCGTTAAAGCTAACCTTACCCTGAGCTTGACTGAGTAAAGCCGTTCCTTCAGGCAATACGGATTCTGTATCGAGAAGTTCAAAAATGCGCTTGGACGCGCCTAAAGCTTCTTGAAACTGACTATAAAGCCCGGTTAGCGAACCCACAGCGCCTGCTACAAACATGGTGTAGAGCAAGAACTTGGACAGATCACCAGCGCTAATATTTCCTAAAAAAACCAGCCTACCCCCATACCAGAGCACAATACTTATGGCACTAAACATGGCAAAGAAAATACCTGCAACAAAAAGACCGCGCACCATAGCTCGTTTTTTGGCAAGCTGGTAGGAGGCCATAACTTTTTCATGGTAACGGTTTGTCTCGAGTGCTTCAGCTGTAAAAGACTTGACCACCTGGATTCCTGAAATGGCTTCTTCAGCGCTGGCGTTGGCATCGGCAACTAGATCTTGAAACTGGGTACTCAGCTTACGCACCTGACGACCAAAGAAAATGGCACCAAGCACGACTACAGGTACACTTATAAGCATAAGAGAAGTCAGCCGAAAATTGGTGACAATAATTAAAACCAGACTGCCAATGAGTAAAACAACCTGATTAACGAGCTGGGCCAGCGAGGTAGAAACCGCAGCCTGAACGGTCGAAATGTCTGAGGTTAATCGTGAGGTAATTTCACCTGTTTTGCGGTTTTCAAAAAACTGGCTGGGTAAGCTAAGGAGGTGCTTGTAAAGACTGCTGCGCAAATCGGCGACAACACCTTCACCTGTTAAACTTAACAAATAGGTTCTGAAAAAATTGAAAATAGACTGAACAGCAAAAACAACAATGAGTAAAAAAACGACTCGGTTAAGCCCACCAAGGCTCGAGCCAGAAATAAAGGCGTCAAAAAACTGACCAACAAACTGTGGGAAAATAAGTCCTAGACCACTGGATACCGCCGCTGAAACAATGCCAAAAATCAACATGTTGCGGTAGGGGTTGGTGTAATTAAAGAGGCGTCTGAGTTGTTTTAAATCGGGTCGTTCTCGCGAAACTTCAGCAGAACGTTGGGGTCGTCTAAACACGTTTGTAGTGTACTTAAGCTTTGTGCTAATGGCTGTAAGCCGCCTTTCCGAATTAGGTAGGCTATAGCTATGAACCCTCTTTGGACGCCATCAGCTAAGCGTATCGCAGACACAAATCTTGAGCAGTTTAGAAAGCAAGTCAATAAGCACTTTGCGCTCGAGCTTGCCAACTTTGATGACCTTCATACCTGGTCAATTAATGAGCCAAAGCATTTCTGGGATTTTTATGCCCAATATAGTGGTATATATTTTGACTCAGAACCTCAAACGATTATCAGTGATGACCCGATGCCCTATACCAAATGGTTTGAGGGAGCCACACTGAATTATGCTCAAAACCTCTTATACCCAAAAGGTTTAATGTCAGAGGAGCAAATAGCCATTCTGTCAGTAACGGAAACGGGAGCTGAGCGAAGTCTGACCTACCGTGAGTTGCGTTTGCAGGTTGCAAAGTGCGCGGCGGCGCTAAAAAAACAAGGTCTTAAAAAAGGGGATAGGGTTTCAGCTTTTGCCACAAATCTGGCGGAAACAACCATTGCCTTTCTAGCCTGCTCGAGCCTAGGCATTATCTTTAGTAGTTGCTCGCCCGACTTTGGCTATGAGGCTGCCAAAGCTAGATTTGCCCAAATTGAGCCAAAGCTCCTTTTTGCATCTCCCCTTTACTTTTACGGGGGCAAGCGTTTTGATACTTTGGAAACACTTGAAAGGCTAGCAGCTAGCATTCCAAGTATCGAAAAAGTTGTTCTCTTAGCCTATCCTGAGACTTCGGCGGTCAAAACCCAAAACCCAAACACAATTTATTGGCAGGATTTCTTGGAAATATCAGAAGGGCTCGAGTTTGAGCAACTTCCCTTTGATTATCCGCTTTATATTCTCTTTTCGTCAGGAACAACAGGTTTACCCAAGGCAATGGTGCACCGTGCAGGGGGCGCACTCTTAAAGCATCATACGGAAATGCACTTGCATAGCGACATAAAGCCGGGTGACAAAGTTCTTTACTTTACAACCTGTGGTTGGATGATGTGGAATTGGCTAATTTCAGGTCTTTCACAAGCAGCAACGATTGTGCAGTTTGAGGGTTCGCCAGCTTTCCCAGACTTTGAGGTGCTCTGGAAACTCAGCGGAAAACATCAGCTAACCTTCTTTGGCACCAGTGCTCGCTATCTTCATAGCTTGCAGGCTCAGAATGTATCAGTCAAAGATATCGCAGATTTGAGTTCCTTAAAAACGCTTGCTTCAACAGGCTCACCCCTTTCACCTTTGGGGTTTGACTATGTTTATAAGAAAATTAAAGAAGATGTGCATCTGGCAAGTATTTCTGGCGGGACAGATATTGTGGGTTGCTTCATGCTAGGTATACCTACAAAACCTGTTTATGCAGGGCAAATTCAGGGGCCAGCAATGGCTGTTGATCTTCTTGCACTTGCTGAATCAGGCAAGGCTGTACAAGGAGAATTAGGCGAGCTGGTCATTCAGAACCCTTTACCATCTATGCCTCTCTATTTTTGGAATGACCCTGATTTTGAGCGATACAACAAAGCCTATTTTGATACCTATGAGGGTAAATGGCGGCACGGTGATTTGATTGCGTTTACTGAGCAAGGGGGCATTATTGTTTATGGGCGCAGTGACGCGACCCTTAATCCTGGGGGTGTGCGTATCGGTACGGCTGAAATTTACCGTCCTTTAGAAACTATTCCTGAAATTATAGAAGCCTGTGCTATTGGCAAAAAGCAAGCTCAAGATGAAGAAATTTGGCTTTTCGTGGTTTTAGCCGAGGGGCATAACCTTGACGAACCTTTAGAAAAGAGAATTAAAGCAGAAATTCGCGCCAAAGCTAGCCCCAGACATTTGCCAAAACGAATTCTCCAGGTTTCTCAACTTCCCAGAACCCGCAGTGGTAAAGCCATGGAGATTGCTGTATCACGTCTGGTCAATGGGCTTAGTGTGCCTAACCGTGAAGTAATAGCCAATCCAGAAGCGCTCGAGGAGATTAACCTGCTTGTATCTGGCTAATTGAAGAGAAAGCATTCTATTTTGGCGCGTCTCTTAAAGCAAGTTCAGTTTCAAAAATAGCATGGATGAACTAGTATGAAGCAAACGTTGCCATTTAGGCATATCTCATTTTAGGTGGGTAGGGGTGCTCAAAAGGGCATTACGCGCCAACTTTTAGAGTTCTGTAAAAATTCTTTAAAAGATAGAAACTATCAATTAATGAAAGAACTCGAGCCTAGCTAGCTCATAAAATGTAATTCTTGCATCAACTTATGCAAAAACGTTTGTTATTATCAGGGAATTAAAGAACTGAAAGGCTAGGTTTTGGTGTGGCAGCAACCATAGATGATGTTGCAAAAAAAGCGGCGGTTTCTACGGCGACAGTTAGTCGTGCGCTTAGAGGCTTGCCTAATGTTGCCCCTGCCACCCGAGATCACATCCTGGCAATTGCTAAAGAACTTCATTATGTGGTGAGCCCAAGGGCTGCCAGAGTAAATAC